>CBFCXA010000023.1:0-13576 GCA_965601985.1 uncultured Chromatiales bacterium
GAAAAACACCGAATTCCTCGATCTCGGCGGCGACGACGCCGAGCAGGCACTGCTGCGCGGCGACGCGGACGCGGCATTCCTGGTCGGCGCGCCGGAGTCGCGCAATATCGCCAACCTGGCGGACAACGAGGCGGTCAGCCTGTTCGATTTCCGGCGCAGCCAGGCCTATGCGCGGTTGTTCAGTTTCCTGTCTCCGATCGTTTTGCCCGAGGGCGTGCTGGACCTCGACGACAACCGTCCGCCGCAGGATGTGCGCATGGTCGCACCCGGCGCGATGCTGGCCGCGAACACCGAGCTGCACCCGGCGCTGGTCGACCTGCTGCTGATTGCCGCCACGGAAATCCACGGCGGCAACAGCCTGCTGGCCGACGCCGGCGAATTCCCGACACCGCGCTACATGGACCTGCCGCTGAGTTCCGAGGCCGAGCGGCATTTCGAGTTCGGCCCGCCGTTCCTGCTGCGTTATCTGCCGTTCTGGGCTGCGACCCTGGTTGACCGGCTCTGGATTCTCGCGCTGCCGCTGATCGGCCTCGCGATCCCGCTGTTCAAATTACTCCCGCCGGCCTATCGCTGGCGGATACGCCGGCGACTGCTGCGCATGTACCGGGAACTCGATTCGCTGGATCCGATGCAGGCGACGCTGGCTGACGAGAACGACCGCGAGCGTCGTCTCGAGCAGCTGGAAGCGATCGACCAGGAGGTCGCGGACCTGTCGGTTCCCCGCGGCTATTCCGACGATCAGTACAAACTTAGGCGCGACGTGGACCTGATCCGTCGCCGCCTGCACTCGGCCACGCCGGCATCCGCCGCGGCCGACTGACCCCGGTTACGCGCGCAGCAAAGCGAGCACTTCATCGCCGATTGCCAGCGACGCGGTCAGGCCCGGGGACTCGATACCGAACAAATTGACCAGTCCGGGCAGCCCGTGCGCTTGAGGGCCCTGGATCAGGAAATCCGCCGCCGGCTCGCCGGGACCAACGATTTTCGGGCGAATACCGGTGTAGGCCGGCTGCAGCTTCGTCTCGTCCAGCCCCGGATAGTAGCGCCGGATCGCGGCAAAGAATTCTTCGCGTCGGCTATCGTCGAAATCGTAATCGGGCTCGTCGATCCAGCGCACGTCCGGGCCGAAGCGCACGCCGCCGGCCATGTCGAGCGTGACGTGCACGCCCAGCCCGCCGTCGCCGGCCTGCGGGTAGACCAGGTGGGTGAACGGCGATTTTCCGGCGAGGTGGTAGTAATGGCCCTTGGCGAGCCAGCTCTTTGGCACCAGCGATGCGTCGAGCCCGTCGATGTTGCGCGCCACTGCCGGCGCATCGATGCCTGCGGCATTGATCAGATGTCGGCAGCGCACGCGGGCATCGCCGACAAGAACCTCGAAGCCGTCGCTTGTCTGCCGCGCCCCGTCGACCGGGCTCCCGAAGGCGATCATGCCGCCGGCGTCTTCGAAGTCACCGCGCAGCGCGAGCAGGTAGGCGTGGCTGTCGAGAATGCCGGTGGAGGGCGAGAACAGACTACGAACCGCACGCAGCTCGGGTTCGAGTTCAGCGAGTTCCTCGCGCTCGACCCAGCGCAGGTCCGGGACGCCGTTAGCGGCGGCCTGTACGCGATACGACTCGAGCGTGTCGACTTCATCGTCGCTGACCGCGACGATCAGCTTGCCGATCCGCCGGTGCGGTACGCTTTTGCGCCGGCAGTAGTCATGCAGCGCGTGCTTGCCGGCCACGCAGAGTCGCGCTTTGAGCGAACGGGTGGGGTAATAGATACCGGCGTGGATGACCTCGGAATTGCGGCTGCTGGCACCGGTGCCGATGGCACTGGCCGCTTCCGCGACCACCACCTCGTGGCCGGCCAGCGCGACGGACCGCGCCACGGCCAGGCCGACTGCGCCGGCGCCGACGACGACGCAGTCAAAGCGCTGCGTCAAAGCTGTTTCAGCTGTGGAGCGACTGCCCCGTGATGTAGTCGTGCAGCTGGTCGATCATGAACTGCTGTTCCGCGATCATGGCTTTCACCAGGTCGCCGATGGAAATCAGTCCGATCACCTCTTTGTGATCCACCACCGGCAGGTGCCGGGCGCGCTTGCCCGTCATCAGCGCCATGCAGTCTTCGATAGTCCGGTCCGGCGACACACACAACACCCGCGACGACATGATGTCCCGTACTTTGGAATCCCGCGACGATCGGCCTTCCAACGCGACCTTGCGCGCATAGTCGCGCTCGGTAACGATGCCCACCGGCTTGCCGCCCTGCATGACGAGCAGCGCGCCGATGCGCCGTTCGGCCATGGTTTCGATGGCGGCATAAATCGTCGCTTCCGGGTCGACCGAGAAGACGTCGTGACCCTTGTGATTGAGAATGTCCTGTACCAGTCGCATAAACCCACCCCCGTGAACGCGTTTTCCGCGCAGCGGTGGAGTTGCTGACTGCCACGCACCGCGCGACGAGATTCACTATATCAGACGGCCGCGGTCAGCCGCCCAGCGCAAAAATCAGCAGTGCCGGCAACAGCAGGAAGGCCGCAACAGTAGAGACCAGGATGGACGCGGCCACGTCGTCCGGATCCCGGTCATAACGTGCCGCGAGCAGGAAACAGAACACCGCGACCGGCATCGAGCTCTGGATCAGCACGACGCCCCGCAGCGTGCCTTCGAGATCCAGCAGCGTCACGGCAGCCAGACCCAGGCCGAAACCCAGGCCGAGCCGCAGTACCGCAAGCCCGGTCGCCAGCCCGGCACGCCGGACGCGGAAATTCGCCAGCGAGTAACCCAGCGCGAGCAGCATCAGCGGAATGGCGAGCCCGGCAAACAGATCCACGGTATTCGCCAGCCACAGCGGCATTGCGGTATCGGTGGCGAGCAGCGCCAGGCCGAATAATGCGGCGTAGATGATCGGCGTGGTCACCAGTATTCGCCAGGCCGCTTCGCGGCCCTGGAACAGCGGCCCGAAAATAAATTGCGTAACCGAGCCGACCAAATAGAAGGCCACGCCCAGCACCAGCCCCGGTTCACCGAACGCAAACAGGCATAGCGGCAGACCGAGATTGCCCGCGTTACCGAAAACCGCCGACGGCAGGAAACTGCGCAGCGGCTGTTTCGCGATGCGCAGGACGACGCCGCCAATTACCGCGGTCGCGGACAGGATCACCACCGCGATGCCAACCACTCTGAGGAAGGATTCCGGCTCCACCTCGAGCCCGGCCATGCCACGCAGAATCAGGCAGGGCGTGCCGATATTCATGATCATGCGGGTCACGAACTCGCGCTCGAACGGCAGGCCGAGCCGGGCCCAGGCGAAGCCGAAGCCCGCGCAGATCAGCACCGGCGCGATAATGGGAATAAGCTGTTGGTACACGGAATCGGCTGAGCCTCGAAGGGCGAATATTCTTACATGAGCAGACCAACCAGGAATCTCCGGGCTGTCCTCGCTTTGCTGGCGACGGCGACGGCGTTGCCCGGGCTGGCGGCCGACTACCGGCTCGAGCCCGCCGACAGCCGCCTGGAATTCACCGCGAACCAGCAGGGCGCGGATTTTCGTGGCCGTTTCGAGCGCTTCGACGCGACGCTGTCGCTGAACGACGAAGACCCTTCCGGCAACCGCATTAACGCGACGATCGAGCTTGAGAGCGTGAACACCGAGTACCAGGAGCGCGACGAATACCTGGTCGGTGAGGAATGGTTCAACGCGGCCGAGTATCCGCAGGCGGTATTCGAGGCGTCCGGGTTTTCGCCCGACGAGAACGGTGAATTCGAGATCACCGCGCAGCTGACGCTGCGCGGCCAGACGCGAGACCTGCCGATGACGTTCCGCCTCGACGGCACACGGCTGACCGGCAGCACGGTCATGGACCGGCGTGAGTTCGGCGTCGGCATGGGCATGTGGGCCGACGACGACATGGTCAGCGTGAACGTCGGCGTCGAGGTCGACGTAGTCTTCACCCCCGCCGAGTGACACGGGCTTTTCCCGGCAACGCCGGCTCGATTACGATTCCCGGCCAGCAAACATTTCACCGGGGACAGCCAGCATGGGCAGCACGATTCGCCTGACCGCATCCGACGGCCACCAACTGGAGGCCTACCGTGCCGACCCTGACGGCGCGGTCCGCGGCGGTGTGGTCGTCATCCAGGAAGTCTTCGGCCTGACCGACCATATCCAGCGGGTCACCGACGGCTTCGCCGCCGAGGGCTTCGTCGCCATTGCCCCTGCCATGTTCGACCGCGTCGAGCCGGGGCTGCAGCTCGACTACAGCGACGTCGAGACCGGCCGCGACACCATGCTGCAACTCGACCAGGACCAGGCGGTGCTCGACATGCAGGCGGCACTGGACGCGCTGGGCACCGAGCGCAGGGCCGTGGTCGGCTATTGCTGGGGCGGCGCGATGGCCGATCTCGCCGCCTGCGAGCTGGAGATCGACGCAGCGGTGTCCTACTACGGCGGGCGCATCACCAGCTGGCTGGACTCACAGCCCGGCTGCCCGGTGATTTACCACTTCGGCGCCAAAGACCCGCTGATTCCGCCCGAGGTTGTCGAGCAAATTCGCGGCGCGCGGCCGGAGGGTGAGTTTCACGTGTACGAGGAAGCCGGCCACGGCTTCAACTGCGACGAGCGGCCGGACTTTCACCCGGAAAGCGCCGCGCTGGCTCTGGAACGCAGCCTCGCGTTCCTGAGCCGGCACCTGGACTGATTCATGCCGGCTCGTCGGCGACCGTGTTTTCGAGGTCGCCGATCACGGATACGTTGACCCGCACCCGGTCACCGGGCTCGAGCCAGACCGGCGGCGTGCGCGCCGCGCCGACGCCACTGGGCGTGCCGGTCGAGATCACGTCGCCCGGATTCAGCGGGAACATCTGCGACAGGTAGCGGATCATCTCCGGGATATCGATGCACAGGTCGGAGATTTCACCGTACTGCATGCGCTCGTCGTTCACGTAAGTCTCGAGCACCAGCTCGCGCGGATCCGGAATCTCGTCCACGGTTACCAGGCACGGTCCCATCGCGCCGCTGCCGGTGAAGTTCTTGCCCGCGGTGAACTGCGAGGTGTGGCGCTGGAAGTCACGCACCGAGCCGTCCAGCAGGCAGGTATAGCCACCGACATAGTCCAGCGCCTCGTCCCGCCCGACGTGTCGTGCGCGCCGCCCGATCACGACTGCAAGCTCGCCCTCAAAATCGTAGTGCGTCGACACGCGCGGGCGCAGAATCGGCTGACCATGGCCGACCAGGCTGTCGGGGAAGCGCACGAACATCGCCGGGTACTCGGGCGGCTCGCGACCCATCTCGCGGATGTGCTCGGAGTAGTTCATGCCGATACACAGGATGCGGCCGGGGGCCGGTATCGGCGGCAGAAATTCGACCGCGTCCGGCGCCAGCGGCGCAACGGTGTCGCGGCCGATCTCGGGCAGGCGCCCGGCCGCCAGCGCTTCGGCGACGCCGGGGACTTCGGCACGAAACGCATCGCTCACCGGGTGCAGACTGCCGTCGGCCTGCAGCCCCCAGCCGGGCTGACCCTCTGTCAGAAAACTCACCAGTCGCATCGGCGGTATCTCCCTGCGAAAAGGCTGCGATCCTATATCATTGCTGCGCAAAAGCCCCGCCGTATCCGCGGCCGGCAGAACAAGGCGACAGCGTGCAACTCGCAGATCCACAGCTCTTCAGACAACAGTGCTATATCGACGGCGCCTGGGCCGGGCCCGAGTCCGGACGAACGATCGAGGTCGAGAACCCGGCTACCGGTGAGGTCGTCGGCAGGATTCCCGACGCCGGTGCCGCCGAGACCCGGGCCGCGATAGCGGCGGCCGCACGCGCATGGCCGGCCTGGCGATCGCGTACCGCGGCCGAGCGCGCGCAGATCCTGCGCGGTATGCACGACCTGCTGCTGGAGAACCAGGAGGATCTGGCGATCCTGATGACGGCCGAACAGGGCAAGCCGCTGAAGGAAGCACGCGGCGAGATCGCCTATGCCGCGAGTTATTTCGAGTGGTTTGCCGAGGAAGCGAAACGCGCTTACGGCGACGTCATCCCGGGCTTTGCGCCGGACCGGCGCGTCGTCGTGCTGAAACAGCCAATCGGCGTAGTGGCCTGCATTACGCCATGGAATTTCCCGACCGCGATGCTGGCACGCAAGATCGCGCCAGCGATCGCAGCCGGCTGCACCGTCGTCTGCAAGCCGTCGGAGCTGACGCCGTTCTCGGCACTGGCGCTGGCCGAACTCGGCGAGCGCGCGGGCTTGCCGCCGGGCGCGCTGAACCTGGTCACCGGTGATGCGAAAAGCATCGGCGGCGAACTGACCGGCAACCCGACGGTGCGCAAGCTGACCTTCACCGGCTCGACGCCGGTCGGCAAGCTGCTGCTCGAACAATGCGCCGCCAGTGTGAAGAAAGTGTCGATGGAGCTCGGCGGCAATGCGCCGTTCATCGTATTCGACGACGCCGATCTCGACGCGGCCGTGGCAGGTGCGATCACGAGCAAGTACCGCAACACCGGACAGACCTGCGTGTGCAGTAACCGGCTGCTGGTGCAATCAGGCATCTACGACGAGTTCACCGCGGCACTGGCGAAAGCTACGGAGCAACTGGTCGTTGGCGACGGGCTGCGGGGCGACACAGACCAGGGTCCGCTGATCAACGACGCCGCCGTGTCCAAGGTCGAGGAACATATCGCCGACGCGCTCGATAACGGCGCGCGGGTGGTTGCCGGCGGCGGACGCCATCCGCTGGGCGGTACTTTTTTCACGCCAACGGTGATTGCGGATGCGACACCGGCAATGCGCGTGGCCCGGGAAGAGACCTTCGGCCCGCTGGCGCCGGTGTTCCGCTTCGACACGGAAGAAGAAGCCCTGCGCCTGGCCAACGATACAGAGTTCGGCCTGGCGGCCTACGTTTTTACGCGCGACCATGGTCGCGCATGGCGGGTCCCGGAAGCACTGGAGTACGGCATGGTCGGCCTGAACACCGGGATCATCTCTACCGAGGTCGCGCCATTCGGCGGCGTGAAGGAATCGGGCATGGGCCGCGAGGGCTCACGCTACGGGCTCGACGACTACACCGAACTCAAGTACCTGTGCATCGCCGGGGTCGACTGAAGCGCTGATGCCGGAGCAACAGCCATGAAGCCGGGCGGCGGGCCGCGCCTGACCCAGGGGCCGATCGGGGAATCGATCCGCTCGCTGATGCTGCCGATGATGGTCGGCATGATCGCGCTCATTTCCTACAACATCGCGGACACCTGGTTCGTCGGCCAGATCGGCACCATGGAGCTCGCCGCGATCAGTTTTACCTTCCCGGTCGCCTTCATCGTCGGCGCGATCACCATGGGCTTCGGCATCGGCACTTCGTCGGTGGCCGCACGCCTGTTCGGCGCCGACAAGCGCGAGGAAGTCGAGCGCGTCACGCTGCACGCGATTCTGCTCGGCGTGGTGACTGGTTTGTGCGTGGTGCTGCTGGGTGTATCGACCATCGACCCGGTATTCCGGCTGCTGGGCGCCGACGAGACCACGCTGCCAATCATCCGCGAGTACATGAGCATCTATTACTGGGGCGGCGTATTTGTGGTCATGCCGATGATCACGAACTCCGTACTGCGCGCTTCGGGGGATGCAAAGACGCCGGCGAAGCTGATGGCCACGGCAGCGGTGCTCAATATCGCGCTCGACCCGATCCTGATTTTCGGCATGTTCGGCGTGCCCGAACTCGGCGTGCGCGGCGCTGCGATTGCCACGGTGATCGCCAATGCCCTCACCATGGTCGCATCGATCGGCGTGGTCTATTTTCGCGACAAGCTGATCTCGTTCAGCGGCCTGAACCCGAAACTCATCCTGGATTCCTGGCGGCGCATCCTGCATGTGGGCATACCGTCGATGACCAGCAGCCTGATTGCGCCGATGACCACCGCGTTCATCACCTACCAGGTTGCGCAGTTTGGCCAGGAGGCGGTCGCCGGCTTTGGCATCGCATCACGCCTGGAAGGCCTGTCGCTGCTCGCATTGATGGCGTTGAGCGCCGCGACCACGCCGTTCGTCGGCCAGAACTACGGCGCGAGGGAATACCAGCGTGTCGAGGACGGCCTGCACTGGTGCTATCGCTTCTCGCTGGTCTACGGCCTGGCGGTGGCGGCGTTTCTCGCCGTCTCCAGCGGCTTCATCGCCGAGCTCTTTACCGACAGCCAGGCGGCCATCGATACCGCCACGCTGCATATGCGTATCGTGCCGCTGAGCTACCTGGCGCTCGGCGCGGCCATGACCGTGAACGGTTCGTTCAACGCGATCGGCAAACCGCTGCCGGCCATGTGGGTGTCGCTGTCACGCACGCTGCTGGTCTACGCGCCGCTGGCTTTCCTGCTGGCGAAACTGCTCGGCCTGATCGGCGTATTCATCGCGGCCTGCAGCGCGAACTTCATCGCCGGCGGCATCGGCTACACCTGGTTCCGATATGCGTTTCGCAAGCAGGTTGCCGAGGAACGCGCGATGGCTGCGGCCAGCCAGGCCTGAGCGACCGTGTTACCGTTCGCCGCAGTCGCGGTAAGGCGGGGTGGGCCAGCAACATGCGCTTGATCGTCGGACTATTGGCCGGCCTGCTGCTGACTACCACGCTGCCGGCAGAAGAACAGCAGCTGACGCTGGTCAGCAGCTGGAACCGGCAGCAGAACTTCACCGACCTGTTCATGGATTACGTCGACGCAGTCAATGCGGCCGGCAAGGGCGTGGTGCGCATCGACTTTCTCGGTGGCCCCGAGGTCATTCCGCAGGCCCAGCTTATGTACGCACTTCGGCGCGGGGTAATCGACCTGGCGTTCGGTGCGATTACCTATTACCGAGGCGTGCTGCCGGAAGGCGATGCGATCTTCGCATCGACCATCACCCCGGCGGAGGCGCGCGCCAACGGCGGCCTCGACGCGCTGCAGCCCTACTGGCGCAAGCGCATCAACGCGCGCCTGGTCGGCTGGATGCAGTCCGGCGTCGGCGTACACGTGTACCTGGCCGACGAACCGCGCTTCCAGGACGACGGCATGCCGAACCTGGGCGGACTGAAGATCCGCAGTTCGCCGTCGAACCGGGAACTGATCACGGTGCTGGGCGGACGCGCGGTGCAGATTGCGGTCAAGGAAATCTATACCGCGTTCCAGCGCGGCACGGTCGACGGCCTGGCCTTCACGACCACCGGCATTCCCGACCTCGGTATCGAGCGCTTCGTGCGCTACCGCATCGACCCGTCGTTTCTGCAGATGTCCATCTGCCTGCAGATAAATCTCGACAGCTGGGCTCGTCTGAGCCCGGCAGCACAGGAGATCCTGGAACGCGAGGCAATACGCTACGAGCCCAAGGGCCGCGCCGATTTCTTCGCACTGCAGGACCGCGAGCTGGCGATGCTCGATGACCGCGGACTGAAATCTGCGCCGGTTGCGCCGGAGTATGCGGCGCGCTACCGGGCGCTGGCCCACGACACCGTGTGGGCGCGCATGGCTCGGCGCGCACCGGACGCGGTCGAAGACCTGAAGCCCTACTTCTACCCGGAAGGCGGACAGCGGGTCGCGGAACTGCCGTGAAACGCGCCTACGATGCACTGATCGAAGGACTGGCCGGATTCGCCGGGCTGCTGATTGCCGCGATGTGCGCGCTGATCGCCTGGGATGTGATCGCGCGCAACCTCGGCCTGCAGCCGCCGGCGTCGACGGTGGCGCTGACCGAGTACGGCCTGTTGTATTTCACCATGGCGGCCGCGCCGTGGCTGGTGCGCCGCCGCGGCCATATTGTCGTCGAGATCGTCTATCAGCAGCTGCCCGACCGACTACGTGAGCTCGCCGACCGCGCAGTTACAGCGCTGTGCGCGTTGATCTGCGTGAGTGTCGCCGTGCTCGCCGGCGTGCTGACCGCCGAGGCTGCCGCGCGTGGCGAGATAGACGTGCGCTCGCTGGACGCGCCGCGCTGGACGCTGTTCGTGCCGCTGACAGTCGGCTTCGGCCTGATGGCCATCGAGTACCTGCGCCTGTTCTTCAGGGGCGAGTCGGTAGTCGCCGGCGACCAGCAGGACCGTGAGACTTTTTAGGCCCGACTCGTGAACGCCTATACCACCGGATTCCTGATCTTCGCGCTGGTACTGTTGCTGATGGCCTGCGGGCTGCCGGTGGCCTTCGCTTTCCTCGGCGCCAACCTGATTGGCGCATTCATATTGATGGGCGGCTGGATCGGAATGCTGCAGCTGGTCGATAACTCGACCGCGCTGATCACCAGTTTCACGCTGGTCGCGGTGCCGATGTTCGTACTGATGGGTGCGCTGCTGTTTCACAGCGGCCTGGCGCTGCGCGTATTCGACGCGCTGGATGCGCTGTTCGGAAGAATACCGGCCCGGCTCAGTTACCTGACCGTTGCCGGAGGCGCGACCTTCAGCACGCTGACCGGCTCGACCATGGCCAATACCGCGATGCTCGGCTCGCTGATGGTGCCGGAAATGACCCGCCGCGGGTATGCACCCTACATGGCCATCGGTCCGATCATCGGCACCGGCGGCCTCGCGATGCTGATCCCGCCATCCTCGCTGGGCGTACTGCTGGGCAGTCTGGCACGGATCGACATCGGCGCGCTGCTGATCGCCGGGCTGCTGCCGGGCCTGCTGCTGGCACTGATGTACTGCACGGTAATCTTCCTGCAGGCACGGCTGCGCCCGGATGCCGCCCCGGTCTACGACATCGAACGGGTTTCGCGGGCCGAGAAGTTCCGGCTGTTCGTCGCCAACATCCTGCCGCTGGGCGTAGTGATATTCGCGGTGGTCGGTTTCATCCTGCTTGGCATTGCGACGCCGTCCGAGGCCGCGGCCTTCGGCGTGCTCGCGGTCGCGGCGCTGGCGCTGGCCAACCGCTGCCTGAGCTTCTCGGCGATCGAAAAATCGCTGCTCAGCACGGTCAGCGTGACCGGCACGGTGTTCCTGCTGATCATCAGTTCGTCGGTGTTCAGCCAGCTGATGGCGTTTTCCGGCACCAGCGCACTGGTAGTGGACTGGGCCATCAGCCTGGAGGCCGGGGCCGTTGCGAAGCTGCTGCTGATGTTCGGCGTTCTGCTGCTGCTCGGCATGTTCATGGACCAGATCTCGATCATGCTGCTGACCATCCCGGTGTTCTTCCCGCTGGCCGCGGCGCTGGGCTTCGACCGGGTCTGGTTCGGCATCGTCGTGCTGCTGGCGCTGCAGATGAGCCTGACCACGCCGCCTTTCGGGCTGCTGCTGTTCCTGATGCTCGGCGTCGCGCCGCGCGGCACGACGCTGCCACAGGTCGCGCTGGCCGCCATGCCATTTCTGGCCTGCGACGCACTCCTGCTGATAGTGCTGGTGGCAATTCCCGGGCTCGCGCTGTTCCTGCCCGGCTTTCTGTAACGCGCACCCAAAAAAAGAGCCCCCCATACGGGGGGCTCGCATACCGTTGACCTTGTTAATTCGGTTCTTCCGGCAGCTGTTTTTTCAGGTCAGGATCGAAACAGCTTGAGCCCGTGGAGATGGGGTGTCTTTGTCGGGGGGGACAGGGCCAGGCCGCATCCGATCCTTGTAAATTAAGGTAACTCCGGCCTGTTACAGGCCCGTGACGTTCGCATGAAGCTTGTGCGTACCGCTCAGCCCCAGCGCAGGCAGTCGCCGAGGAAGCCGGCCATCCGATCGCGCTGACGGATTGCCCCGGGCACCTGGTTCTCGCGCAGCCAGGCCATCACGCCACCCGGCCAGGACTCATCGTCGTGCGGCAGGAACTCCTGCAGCCGAGAACAGATGCGCGTCTCCTCGTCCTGATCCGCCCGCTGCACGGGTGCCGGCGCCGGCACCGGCTCGTAGGCGTACTCCATGATCGCCTGCAGCACCAGGCGCGTGCGCGCCGGGGAGCGCAACTCGCAGGGCAGCTTCGAATAACGGCGGTACAGAACGCGGGCGCGGTGCCCGCGCAGCGAGATGACCGGTGCACTGGTTTCCGGATGGCTGCTCATGGCCCCGGGGCCTGCAGCGTCGACTGGCGATTATCGTTATTGTCTGCCATCAACTGCGTCATGATCTTGAAACGGCAGAGCGAGACCGACGCTTAACAGCCGCCCTGCCGGTCGTTTCTTCCCCATGAACAGGCAGTGTAACCGGCGCCACCGGCACTGCCTAGCCGGGCGCGCGCCGGCCCGTCAGCAGGCTGTTTGTCCTAGACTTATGTCAGGACTCACAGCAACGAACAATCGACCCCACTACCAGGGCATGCACTGGCGATTTCTCGAACTCAGCCTGCCGACCACTGACATCCAGGCGTCACTGGGCTTTTATCGCGATCTCGGCTTCGCGGAACTCGAAACCGGCGACATCCGCGACTACGCCTACGCGGTGATCAGCGACGGACGCATCGCGCTCGGCCTGCACGCCGGTGGGCTCGACGCGCCGGCGCTGAGTTTCGTGCAGCCGAACACCGCCACCTGGGCCCGCCAGCTCGAAGCCGCCGGTTTCGAACTCGCATTCCAGCGACTCGGCAGCGACGCGTTTCACGAGTGCGCGATCGTCTCGCCGGGGGGCGGCCTCGCGGTGCTGATGGAAGCACCAACCTTCTCCGGCAGTGCCGACGACGCACAGCCTTTGACCGGACCGTCTAGCTACCTCGTGCTGCATTGCCCCGACCTCGACGCTGGCCTGCGCTTCTGGGAACTTGCCGGACTCGTTGCCGATGCAGACGACGACCAATCGCCTGGCGATACCGCGGAACTCGCCGCGCCGGGATTGCGGCTCAAGCTGATGAGCCACCGAACAGGCCAGGTAAGCCTGCGTTACCCGTTCCCGGAACCGGACTGGCTCGAACGCCTGAGCCGCTTCGGCCTGGCGCCGCAACGAGAGAGCGACTGCCTGGTACTGGTCGCACCCGAAGGCACGCGTCTCGAGTTCACGCTGCCCTGACCCGGCAAGTTCAGCGTTCGCCATGCTTTCGGTCATCATCCCCGCCTGGAACGAAGCGCTAGCGCTGCCGGCGACCCTGAGCGCACTCACCGCACAGCAGGGCGACTTCGAGACCCTGCTGGTCGATGGCGGCAGCGAGGATGAAACGCTTCGGGTTGCAGGCGAATTTCCTCGCATCCAGGTACTGACCGCAGAGCGCGGCCGCGCAAGCCAGATGAATGCCGGTGCGGCGCAGGCCCAGGGCGAACTGCTGCTGTTTCTGCACGCCGACACGCTGCTGCCGGACGCTGGCATCGCGCTGCTGAATGCGCGCGAAGCCGAAGCCGGCTTCAGCTGGGGTGGCTTTCATCACCGTTTCTCAGGGACGCATCCGGCGCTCAGCCTGGTATCGCGCCTGCACAATTTTCGCTGCGGCAAGACAAAGATTTTCTACGGTGACCAGGCGATGGTGGTCAGGCGATCGCTGTTCGAAGCCGTCGGTGGTTTCCCCACAGACGGACCGCTGGAAGACATCCGTTTGTCAGAGCTGCTGCTCGCGCACGAGCAGCCGGAATTTTTCGATCAGTCGATCGTCACCGACAGCCGCAAGTTCGAGCAGATGGGGCCGTGGATCAGTCTGTTCCGCTGTCTGTCGATCCTGGTCAGCTACGAACTGCGGCTGCCGCTGCTCGGCCGCAAGTTCTTCGCGC
>CBFCXA010000024.1:0-13513 GCA_965601985.1 uncultured Chromatiales bacterium
CGGCCACGAACAGACCCTGTTGCGCGGCGACCCGGACCAGCGCAGTTTCGCCGTATTCTGCCTGGACGAAGGTCGTCTGCGCGCAGTCGAAGCGGTGAACAGCGCGCGCGAGTTCATGTGGTCGAAGAAACTGATGGCGGCCGAGACGCCGGTAGATGCCGCAAGCCTCGCCGACACCAGCCGCAACTTCAAGGAAATAGCCGAGACGCTGATGGCGCGCGGCGGTTAGCGCTCGCGCAGTTTGAGTTCCAGCGCGCCACCGCTGCCAGGCTCGATGCGCAGCTCACGATACTGTCCGATGGCATTGGCCAGCCGGCCGCTGGCGCCGATGACTTCCTGGCGCAGGCCCGGCTGACCGGTCCCGTGCAGCGGATACTCACCCGAAGACAGGTCGAAGCCGCCGCCACTCGCGCCGCTGGACAGGCTTTCGGCCAGCAACGGCCACTGGTCATCGCTGCCAACCAGGAACAGGCTGCCCTGCCCAGGCCAGACCAGGTTCCAGACCGCCTGCGTGGTGAGACGACCGGCCAGCAGATCATTCTCGCGACCCAGCGCCGTCAGCTTGATCCCGAGCGCCCGACCGCCGTCATCGCCGCCATCCAGCACGGCGAGGTCGAAGCGCAGGTGCTCGAGTGATGCGTCGCCGAGACCGCCGGCAATCTCGTCGCCAATACCGATACCGGCGAAGGGCCCGTCGGTCACTCCGCGCTGCAGCGCCTGCCTGAAAGCCATGCGCACCGCTTCGCTGTTGTCGAAGCCGGCGGCCGGCTGCAGCAGCTGCGCGGGGCGGGCAAGCAATACCCCCGCGGCAAGCACCGCGCCCAGCGCCAGGCCTAGTACCACGACCAGAAACCGCATCAGGATCCGCCCATGGTCACGGTGACCAGCGAAATACGACCTTCGGTGCGGCCGTCGCTGCTGATTTCATTGAGCTCCCAGATCTCGCTGTAGGTGCCGCTCAGAGCGCGGAACTCGTTCGAACCACCGAGAATCCGGCCGCGCCCGCCTGGCGCGGGGCCCGCGGTAATCCTGTAGCGGCTGGCCGGGGCCCAGAACGCGGCCGTTTCCACCGGCAATACAAAGCTGTCCGCGACGCCACGCACACTGAGGTTCGCGCTGTCTTCCTGGGACAGCAGCAGCGTGCCGCGGCTGGGGATCATCAGAATCCAGTTGCTCGACGAAGCGTTTGCCAGGCGCTGCCCCGGAAAGACCGCGGTGCTGCGGCTGGCCAGGCCGATCACGTTGCCGTCTTCGTTACGCAGGCGAAACAATTCGATCGATGCGAGGCCGTCCGCCGCAGCCATGACGACGCCGCCTCCGTCAGACACACGCCAGACACCGTCGAGTTCGCCCGGCACGGCTATCCGGTCCTGCGGCCAGCGCAGATGAAAGCTCTCCTGGCGGCCGCCGTTGTTCAGCACCTCGATGTTGGAGGGGACGCGGACGTGTCGCGGCAATGGAACCAGCGCCGCGGATGCAACGGTCAGCGCGACACCGGCCAGCAGACTCAGCAAGAACAGGCGTTTCAAGAAACTGCGCTCAGGCTCACTGATGCAGTCTAAACGGGTGTTTCATTCAGTTCCAAGCACCTGAGCCACAGTTGGCGCGCGCCGGCCGCGGCCTCAGCGATAGTAGGCAGCGAGATAGTCGTCGAACCCGAGCCGGTCTTCGGCCTCGATGCGTCGCTGGCGCGCCAGCGATTCATCGCTTTCCGTGCGCAGCATTCCCAGGCGCGGATTCTCGCCGGTATCGAGGCTGGCAAAGTAGTCCCGGTAGCGCCGACTCAGATCCATGGCGTAGGTAAACAGAGGCAGGCCGGTTTCCCGGAGATCGGCGAGCAGCCGCGCAGAGGGCGTCCGCTCGGCATCGTTCAGGACAGCGCGCTGCGCGTTCAGCGCATCGCGACAGCCGCGATCACCGTCCGGGTCCATCAATTCGGCGACTGCCTGCATGCCGTCGAACAGTTCGTCGCCCCAGTCGCCGAGACCGACAGCCTGGCCCATGCGCCGCAGTTCGAGACCCGGCTCGCGACCGCGCCTCGCCACGTCGAGGTGATTGGCCGAGTTGTTTTCGTATTCCTTCGGGGCGGCGGGCGGACTCTCGGCCAGCAGGCAGTACACCAGGAAGACTTCCAGAAAGTCCGCAGTCCGTCGATTGATGCCGACCGGGTCGAACGGGCTGACATCCAGTGCGCGCAGCTCCACATATTCGACGCCGGCGCGCGTCAGCGCCGCGGTCGGGCGCTCGCCGGAATTGGCCACGCGCTTGGGTCGTATCGTGCTGTAGTACTCATTCTCGATCTGCAGCAGATTGGTACTGAGCTGCCGGTACTCGCCGTCGACAATCAGGCCGATGGCCGCATAGTCGTCACTCGGCTTGCGGATCGCGCCGGACAGATCGCGCACGTATTCGTCCAGGCTGTTGGCCGACACGCGCAGACTTGCCTGGTTCTTGTTCTGGTAGCCGAGATCGCTCATGCGCAGCGATGTGGCGTACCGGCCGAAAAAAGTCCCGCGATCGAATTCTTCGAGCCCGGCGTCGCGGTCGCGCAGGAAACTCTTGCATACGGCCGGTGAAGCACCGAACAGGTAGAGCAGCAGCCAGTCCAGCCGGCGCACGTTGCGCACCAGCCCGAAATACATCTCGGAACGAAATCCGGCAATGCCAGCCTGGCTCTCGAGCAGATCCCGCAACAAGGGCCATAGACCATCGGGCAGCGAGTAGTTGTAGTGAATGCCCGAGATCGCCTGCATGTAGCGACCATAGCGATAGCCGAGCCCGCGGCGGTAAATGGTCTTCATCTGCGCGACGTTGGAGCTGCCATAGCGCGCCAGCGGTATATCGTCGTCCGAGCGAATCATGCAGGGCATGCTCATCGCCCAGAGCAGTTCGTCGTCGAGCGCGTCGCCGGCAAACTGGTGCAGGTCGCAGAGAAACTGAATCACTTCCCAGGTGGAATCCAGCGGCGGCGTGACGAATTCGAGCAGCGCCTCGGAGAAATCGGTGGTAATGAAATGATGGGTCAGGGCCGAGCCCAGCGCGGCCGGATGCGGCGTCGCCGCGATGTAACCGTCCGGTGTGACGCGCAGGCATTCTTTCTCGACACCGCGCCGCGCATCATCGAAGAGCACGGCAGCGCCGGCGTTTTGCAGCGCGGCGACGCGATCCTCGACAACACTCAAGTCCAGCTCACTCCCCGGAGACGAGATGCGCGGCCACGAACACGCACAGGTGTAAACTGGGTATTCACCCAGGGCCGGTCAGCTGCCATGCAGCGTCCCGGCGTCGGAGCATATATCAATGCGGCTGCCTCGTCTGCTCACGCCGATTCTTGTCCTGTTGCTGGCCGAACCGGCCTTCGCTCTGCGCTGCGGGAACCGTGTGATCAGCAACGGTGACCCGATGATCAAGGTGAAAAAGTACTGCGGCGACCCCGATGCCGTGCAGCAACGGACCATTGTGCGCTCCGGGCTGCCACGCGGCCGCAGCCGGGTCGACGACCCGGATACGCCGCCACGCGATGACGAACTGCTGATTCGCGACCGCTCCTACGTCGAAGTGCTGGTCGAGGACTGGACCTACAACTTCGGGCCGAACAAGCTGATGCGATTGATCCGTTTCGAGAACGGTGTGGTTCGCGACATCGAACAGCTCGGCTACGGCTTCACGGAATAGCTTCGAATACCTGCAGCGGATAACTGTCGGCGCGGCTGCGCAGCTTCAGGTCCGCGACGAAGCCGACGTGCCCTCCGAAATCCGCCCGCTCGATCTCAAGGGCCCGGGGTGCATCGAGCCGGAGCAGCCCGCTGATCGGGATGACCGGATCATCGTCGGCCAGCAGGACGCGTGACGGTGCCGAGAGTCCCTGCAGCCGGTCGCCGGTGATCGCGTAGCCGCGCAGATAGGTCAGCAGGTCCGGATACTCGGTGAAATTGGTGACGAAGAACTCGGTCATCGACTGCAGGTCCCTGAAACGCTCGAGCTTGCCGAAGTCGTAGAGATCCGGAAACGCGCGTTGCTTGCGCTCGAGCGACTTGCGCCACTTGCGCATGAAGTACAGGCGGTAGGCGAGCCAGCCGTCGTCCAGCGCATACATGGTCTCGACCGGGTCGAGTACCGGGCAGACTGCGGCCACACCGCCAATATCGAGCCCGGCAGCGGCTGCGTCGGCAGCGACCCGCAGGGAAAAGTTCCCGCCCAGCGAGAAGCCGCCCAGCATCAGGGTCTCCGACGGATAACGGCTCTGGACCCAGCGCACCGCGCCGATCACCTCGTCCAGCCGGCAGGAATGAAACAGCTCCGTGTTCAGGTGATGGGAATCGCCGTGGTCGCGCAGGTTGAGCCGGACCACGCGGTAGCCCGACTGCCAGAGCCGCGTGGCCGAGGCCAGCATATAGCTCGAATCGCTGCTGCCTTCCCAGCCGTGAATCAGCACCGCGACGCGACCGCGGCTACGCCCGGCCGGCGGGCTGTGCTGGATCAGCAGCCGCACACCGTCACCGCAGTCAGCCAGCTCGTGCCGACTCACCGCCAGCATCGATGCGGCGGCGTCGTGCACCGCACGTCGACGCAGGGCGGTACTCCCGAGAATGGACTGCAGATGCGGACCGCGGATGAGCGCGGGTGGACGGAAGTCGCGCACGGCCCGGCTCAGGAAGACGGCAGTTCCAGGCTCAGCAACTCGCGCGGATCCTCGGCCGGCAGCAGACGCACCTGCACGCGGTTGTTGCGCGCGGCGACGCGGTTCCAGTCATCGGCGGTCGCTCCCTGCGGGTTGACCGGATAAGCGTACATCGGCATCAAATTGCCGACGTCCTCGACCCGCAGGTCGATTGCGCTGTCCAGCGACGCCAGTTCGGTCCGGAAGTTCGCGAAGGCCACGGACTCGCGCGGAGACTGCGCGAAGCCTTCCGCGGTAGGCCAGCCGATGCGGTCACAGTCGGCAACCGGCAGCGAAGCCTCGGCCGCGCGCCAGCGACCGTTGGCATCCTGCTGCAGACAGAAATCGCCGGCGTGCACGCTGACCTCGATCGCGCCTTCGAAACCGCTGTCACGGAGGCGCTCCAGCAGGCCCGAGATAATCTCCAGCCGCGAGTCACCGAGCGGCATCTCGCCGACGCCGTACTCGCCGGTCTGGTTCACGCTCCACTCCAGCGCCTCGAGGTAGTCACGATACCGACGACTCAGGTTGTCGCGCTCCGCGTCCAGGTAATCGCGCAGCCCGACGGCACCCTCGGCTTCGGCCAGGCGCTGCCGGTCCATGGCCGCCAGCAGCGCAGCGTTCTGCACCGAGACTTCCTGCCACTTGCGCTGGGTATCCAGGTGCAGCCACAGGAACACGGCCGCGATCAGGGCAAGTCCGGCCACCAGCGCAGTGGTCAGCGCCGAGCGACGCGTCTCGTCGGCGACGGTAGCGGCGGCCTCGTCATCCGCCGCGTCATTGGCGGCACCGCCGAAGCGCTCGTCGAACAGCCGACGCATGCTGCTCTCGATATCGCCACGCAGCGAGTCGCCATGATGACGCAGCATTTCTTCCAGCCAGCGATGCAACTCGTCCCAGTCGCCCGGCCGCATTGCGCCTTCGATATCGCTGGCCTCGGTAGCCATGGCTTCGGCTTCGTCGGCCACCTCGG
This sequence comes from uncultured Chromatiales bacterium, assembly GCA_965601985.1. GTDB lineage: Bacteria > Pseudomonadota > Gammaproteobacteria > Steroidobacterales > J054. The sequence goes on from CBFCXA010000024.1 coordinate 5,634, forward strand.
CCGCGTCGCTCCCGGCCTCGCCGAGGCCCGGAACCAGGTGCAGCGATTCCAGCAGCTGGGATACCTCGACCGGCTTGATCTGTTTCGGCAGCACGCCGACTGCGCCCAGCGCGCGGGCCTGCCCGACGTAGAGCTCGCCGGACTGCGAGGTGTACATCATGATCGGGATGGTCGCAGTCGCCGGGTTGTTCTTGATCGCCCGCAGGGCCTGGAAGCCGTCCATGCCCGGCATCATGTGATCCATGAAGATCACGTCGGGTCGGGAGGTGGAGAGGATTTCCAGCGCGATTTCCGCGGATTCGGCGGTCAGCACCTCCATCCGATGCCCTTCGAGCACCCGCGCGAGGAAGCGACGGGCCGTTCGGGAATCGTCAACGATAAGCGCACATTTCTGCGCCATTTGGGCTACCCATCGCCTCCCTGGCCAGATCACGAGTTTACTGGAAAGCGCCTGGCGGGAGGAGACGAGCAGCACGAAACTTGTTCCGAGGCCCGGATAGCGCGATGCTAGGGTCTGGCCGGCGGCCAAGAGGTGGCCGTGAAAAGAATAAGTCAACGCCCGACCGGCGGTCCGTGGTGCAGGCCCGCCGCGATTCGTTTTTCAACACTGCGGCGAGCGCCAAGACCGTTCGCGCCAGCCCGGAGCGTTGCATGAAACCCTATCGCCTCGCTTCGCGCTATCTCGCGATCGGCCTGGCCGTCGCGCTGACGACCGTGGCCGTGACCGCGACCGCGTTCTACCTGATTTACCAGAACGCGCTCAGCGAGCTCGCACAAGCCAGCATCGCAGCCAACGAATCCGTGCTCGGCGCCCGACTGCAGGACTATGCTGCCGATATGGCGGCATCGCTGGCCGCGGAACTGCGACCGGCAGTTGAGGCCGATGACCAGCCGCGGATCCAGGCACTACTGGATACCGGCCGGCGCCTGTCGGGCGCGAACCTGGTGCTGCTGCGCGACGCGGGCAGTAATACGCCGCTGTACAGCGGCGACCGGTCCCTGGACCCGGGATCGGATAGCAGCATCCAGGGTCTCAGGGACGAGCTGCTGTATACCCGCAGCTTGATCGACGCGGACGATCCTCGCTGGCAGCTGGTGCAGGTGTTCGACGTCAGCGTGTTCCTCGGCGGCAACGATACGCTGCGCAACGAACTCGCTTACATCGAGCTGGAGGCAAAACGGCTGAGCCTGGTCAGCCTGCTCGGCTTCGGACTGCTGCTGCTGCTCTGTATCGCGGCGCTCGCTGCGTTCGTCGCGTTTCGCCAGATTCGCACCATCAAGGCGCTGGTGCACGGCGCGTCCAGCCTGGCCGAAGGCGACTACTCGGCCGAACTGCCGCTGGACTCGCGCCACGAACTGGGCGAACTGGCATCGACCTTCAAGGACATGCGCGAGCGCCTGCGTGAAACCACCATTTCGCGTGACTACTTAGACAGTGTACTGGCCAGCATGGTCGACGCGATCATCCTGATCGACGACAAGGGCATCATTGCCCGCGTCAACCCGGCCGCCTGCGAGCTGCTCGAGTACCCGGCCGAACAACTCATCGGCCGCGCCGCGATCGAGCTGGTCGCACCGGCGCACCGGCGACATTTCGGTGCCGCGGATCGTCGCCAGAAGCCAGCCGAGTCGGTGTTTCTCGCCGGCAGCGGCACCGAAGTTCCGGTGTCCTACAGCTGGGCCGATATCCACGACGGTGATGACGGCAGCGACGGCGCGATTATTTCTGCGCGCAATATCTCCGAACGCAAGGTTGCCGAGCAACGCATTCGCTATCTCGCCCGCATCGACGCGCTGACCAAGGTACCGAACCGCATGCAGTTCCAGCACCTGCTGCAGCGGGCCATTGCGCGGGCCAAGCGGCGCGGCCACCGCCTCGGCCTGCTGTATCTCGATGTCGACCGGTTCAAGGACATCAACGACACCTTCGGCCACATGGCCGGCGATGCCAGCCTGGAAACGCTGACGTCACGGGTCGGCATGCTGCTACCCGACGGCGCTTTCATGGGCCGGCTCGCAGGCGACGAATTCGGCATCGTCGTGCGGCTGGAGGGCGACCGCGAGAGCAACGAGCGGTTCCTCAGCTCGCTGGCGAGCGAGCTGTTGCGCGGCATCAACGAGGTGCTGATCGTGCAGGGTCACGAGCTCTATATCACCGCGAGTGTCGGCATCGCCTGCTTCCCGTCGGACGCGGACAACGTACTGGACCTGATCCGCAACGCCGACGCGGCGCTGTACGTTGCCAAGGGCAGCGGCGGCAACCGCAGTGAACTCTACAACCCCGACATGAACGCGCAAGCCGTTGAACGCCTGATGCTCAAGAGCAAGCTGCGCCGCTCCTTCGAGCGGGACGAGCTGCTGGTGAATTACCAGCCGAAGCTGTCCCTGCGCAGCGGCGAGATCGTCGGCGCCGAGGCGCTGGTGCGCTGGGAACTCACCGAGCACGGCATCCTGCTGCCGTCGGAATTCATCCCGCTGGCCGAAGAGACCAACCTGATTCTCGAAATCGGCGAGTGGGTGCTCAACCGGGTGTGCACCGACATCGCTGGCTGGCAGAAAGAGCTGAGCGACATCGGCCGGATCTCGATCAACCTGTCACTGAAACAACTCGGTCAGCAGGATTTCGTCCGCCGTATCGGGCGCATCGTGAAGCGGCATGAACTGGCCATGGACTGCCTGGAATTCGAGATCACCGAGAGCACACTGATGCAGGACCCGGAGCGCACCATTGCAATCCTGCGCGAGCTCGCCGACATGGGCCTGCACCTGGCGATCGACGACTTCGGCACGGGTTATTCGTCGTTGAGCGCGCTGCAGCAGTTCCCGATCGATACGCTCAAGGTCGACCGTTCTTTCGTGCGCGACGCCGCGACCGACAAGGACGACGCGACCATCGTGACGGCAATCCTGGAGATGGCCCGCAGCATGGGTATGACAGTGGTCGCCGAGGGCGTGGAAGACGAAGCGCAATTGAGCTTCCTGCGCAGTATCGACTGCGACTACGTGCAGGGCCTGCTGTTCGGCGATCCGGTCGACGCGGACCAGTACCTGGAACTGCTGCGCGACCAGCAGGCCGGCAGCGGCAGCTACCGCAGCCTGTTCGGTTAGCGCGCGGCGTAGCCGGTCATCTCGAGATAACCACGGCCGACTCTGTCACCCGCCCGCCGGTCACGCACCTCCACCGCGCCTTCCCAGTACAGTACGGCAACCCGCTGCTCCTGGTCGTCCACCAGGGCGCGAATCTCGAGATCCAGGCCCGCGGCCGGCAGGCGCAGCTGCCAGGCGACCGGCCAGTTCACACCGGTGTTCGCACTGCGCCAGCGCCGCTGTGCGACCAGTTCAAACGCGTCGACCGGGAAGTGCTCGGCGCGGCCGTCGGCTGCCACCAGCGTGGCGGCCGAGAACCGGGTCGGATTACCGCTGTCGTCGCGCAGTGAATAGAGCATCAGCTCCCGCCCGTCGTCGAGCTGCAGGCCGAACCAGTCCCAGCCCTGCACGCCGGCGCCGAGGCTCGAGGAACTCCATTCGCGATCCAGCCAGGCCTCGCCGCGCACTGCGATGTCATCGCCGCCCAGGCTGATCAGGCCGCTGACCGGCAGGCGCGTGTAGCTGTAGTAGTACGACGCATTGCCCGGTTCGGGACCCTTGCGACTCAATCCCTGATCGCCCTGCAGCACCGGCGGCTTGCCGGGCTCGACACGCAGCTTCAGCCCGAGATCGGCATCGCGGGCGTCGAGGCGCAGCGGCAGGAACGACTCACCCCGGCTCACCGCCTGCCAGTCGTCCAGCCAGACCTCGAACGGCTCGGCGCGGGCACCGGCGAGGCCCGCGGCGCCGCGACTGAAGCGCTCGGAGACGCGATGCCGTTGCCCGTCGACATCGGTGATTGCGAAGTGCGCCATATACAGCTGGTTGCTGGCCCAGGCGGACTCCCGTTCCGGCGGTTCCGGCGCGGTGGCGAAACGAAAGAACGTGAGCTGAAAGCCGAAGCGCCGTCGCTGCTGGTCCGACTGGTCGCCGACCGGGCCGTCGAGATGACCGGTGAAATACCACCACTCTGATTGGAAACCCGGGTGCGGGCCGTGGTCGGCAGGCAGGCGGATCGCCCCGGGTCGGGTGGCGCGCGCGAAGCCTTCGGGCAGCTGCGGGTCTCCGAGCAGGCTGGCCACCCGCACGCCGTCGCTGGCTGCATCGCGCGTAGCGTCCGGACGCAGCCACAAGGCGAGCGCCAGCAACACGACGCCCGCGACGACCAGGCCCGGGATCACGCGCATCACTCTTCCAGCAGCGCCAGCGCCGGCGGCGTGCGCAAGGCCTGGCGCGCCGGCCACAGGCCCGCGGCCAGTGCCGCCAGGATGGCCAGGATGAGGCCCTGCAGCAGCAGACCCGGCTGCCAAAGGAACATCATGTTCCAGCCGAATGCCAGCCGGTTGACCACCACGATCAGCAGCCAGGCCAGCAGCAGGCCGACCGGCAGGGCGAACAGCCCGGCGCAGCCGCCGAGCAGCGCCGTCTGCATTTCCGACAGCAGCAGCAGGCGGCCTGGCCGCATGCCCATCGCGCGTAACGTGGCGGTTTCGCGGCGGTTGTCCAGGCGCTGCGCCTGCAGCGCGTTGATGATGGCGATTACCGCAACCAGTCCGGCAATCAGCCGCAGCACCTGGGTAATGGTGAAGGTCCGGTCGAACACGACCAGGCTGATTTCCTTCAGGAATGCGCTGCTGGTGACACGTAACTCGTCCCGTTCGGCAACCAGCCGTCGCGTCGCGGCCAGCAGTGTGTCGGCCTGCCCGGGCGCGGCGAACAGGCCCAGCGTGACGCTGTCCGGAGGCTCGAAGTAGCGCAGGAATACGCCGCGCTCCATCGCCACCAGCCCCTGGTCCGTGGAGTAATCGACGAAGACACCACCAATGCGCCACGCGCGCGGACCGTCCCGGCCGTAAAGCGTCAACTCGTCACCGACCGCGATACCGCGCCGGCGGGCAAAGGCCTCGGAAACCAGGAGTTCTTCCTGTCCGGCCATGCGCGCGAGCAGCGCCTCGCGGTCGCCGTCGGCCCGCGGCCAGCGTCCGGCCTCGAGGTCCGGCTCGATCACCAGCAGACCGGCCAGACCCTCGCCGTCGGGCAGGCGCAGGCGATGGCTGGTGGTGATGCCGCGCAGGCCGGGCAGCAAGGCGACCTCGCTGCGCAGATCGGCCGACGCGGCGCCGAGGTCGAGACGCAACAGCACATCGGCATCCAGGCTGTAATCGAGCCAGTCGCTGACGCTGGCGCGGAAGCTGCCGACCATGACCCCGATACCGGTGAATGCCGCGACCGCAATCATCAGCGCCGCGACCGCCGGCCCGGTGCGGCTGAGATTGGCCTGCACCGAGCGCGCGGCGTAAGCGAGGTTCAGCCAGCGCCCGGCCGCGAAGGCCGCAGCCAGTCGGCCCATCAGCCAGTAGACACCGGCCGGAGTCGCCACTGCGATGCCGATCAACAACAGGAATATGCCGGCAAACGCGAGCTCGAGCTGGCGTGTTACCAGCAGCAGCAAGGTGCCCAGGCCGCAGGCCGCTGCCGCCATCAACAGCCGGCCATGCAGGCCGCGGCGCATGCGGCCCTCGAGCGCGGCGCGGGTCAGACCGGCACGCGGGCTCATCAACGCGGCTTCCCGGGCCGGCAGCAGCGCCGCGCCCAGACTCGCGCCGATGCCGAGCACTGCGGCCTTGGCCACCAGCACGGGCGATACCCCGTAGTAGTCGACCGTATCGATCAGGTACAGGTCGCCGAGCGTGCGCAACACCAGGCTGACCAGTCCGGCGCCCATCAGGATGCCGAGCAGAATACCCAGCAGGGTCGCAGGAACCGCCAGCGTCGCGGTCTCGAACAGCACGAGCCTGAACACCTCGCGGCGACGCAGACCCAGGCAACGCATCAGCCCGAACTGCTCGTGACGCCGCACGATGGCAAACACCACGGTGCTGTAGACCAGGAAGGCACCAACCAGGAGCGCGAGCAGGCTGAGTGCCTGCAGATTGATGCGAAACGCACGGCTCACGGCATCGAGCTGGCCGATTCGCGCGCTCACGGTCTGCAGCCGGTAGCCGCGCGCCTGAAGTGGACGCAGCGCGGCAACGCCGCCGTCGTCCAGTTTCAGATCGATGCGCGACAGCTCACCGAAACGCCGCAGTAACTCCTCGACCGTGGCCAGGTCCGCGAGCAGGTATTCGTCTTCATCACCGTTCAGCACCGCCGCGACTCGCAACTGCCCGGCCACCGGGTCGACCACCGACAGCGCATCGCCCGGCGCGAGCGACAGGCGTTGCGCCAGACCGGCCGAGACCCAGACATTGCCGGCGTTATCGATGAAGTCACTGCCCGCCGGCAGATCGCCGCCACCGACCTGCGCACCGAGACGCGCCGCCGACCAGGGATCGATACCGATCACCGGCCAGCTGCTCTCCGGCGCCGCGGCAAAGCGCAGCCGACCTTCCAGCACCGGCATCGACTCAGCGATACCCAGCTCCCGGCGCAGCTCGGCCAGCAGCGCGACCGGAATTTCCCCGCCTGGCCGGCTGAGTTCGTGGGTCGCGGTTCCGCGCAACCTCAAGGTCGAGGCTTCGAAGGCCTGCCGGGAACTGTGCGCCGCGAGGTCTATCGACAGCACCGCGGCAACGCCGAGCGCGATACCCAGCACGGTGAGCACCAGCTGCCCCGGATGCCGGGCGTAGAAACGCAGACCGCTGCGCAGCAACAGTCCGCTCGCCGGCCTGCGGGCCGCGCTAATCGGCCGGCTCCAGGCGACCGTCGACCATGCGCAGCACGCGCCGTGCCCGGCCCATGACTTCGCGTGAATGCGTAGCCATGACCAGCGTGCGTCCTTCCTCCTGGCAAAAGCGCTCGAGCAGGTCCAGCACCTCACACGCGGTGGCAAGGTCGAGGTTGCCGGTCGGCTCGTCGGCAATGACCACGGCGGGCTCGTGCACGATCGCGCGCAGCACGGCCACCCGCTGCTGTTCCCCACCGGAAAGTTCCTCCGGGAACCGGTCCGGATAGCGCGCCAGCCCGGCAGCCTCGAGCAGGCCGGCACAGCGCTCCTGAGCCGCCCCCCGCGCGACGTCGTTCAGCTGCAAGGGCACGAGCAGGTTCTCCAGCACCGTTAGCGTAGGGATCAGGTTGCAGGCTTGAAATACGAAACCGATGTCTCGCCGTCGCAGGTCGGCGCGCGCGGTTTCATCGAGTTCGGCAAGATCCCGGCCGCGGAACAGCAGTTGTCCCGAGGTCGGCAGATCCAGCGCGCCGAGCAGGTTCAACAGCGTGGACTTACCCGAGCCGCTACGCCCGATTACCACCAGATAGTCGCCCCGCGGCAGGGCCAGGTCGACCTCGCGCAGCACCGCCTGTTCGGCGCCGTCGCTGGCATAACGCTTGCTGACCCGGCGCAGCTCCAGCTCCGTTACGTCGGTCATAAACACCTCCGCAAGGGCCATTCAGGCGTTCCGCCAGACTCCAGTAAGTCATTGATATTCATCGTTTACATACTGTCGAGCGCGAATATCGCAAACCACTTATTGACCGCCGTGCCAGCGCCTGAGGCATAATTTGGCGCTCTCGAAGCGGCTGCCAGCGTAGCACCGCATCTTCGCGTCTATGAATCGACGAAGCTCGGAGGAGAACACAAGGCATGATCAGATTTCGCAGTTTCCTGATGACGGCTACCGCCGTAATGTTTGCCACGCCGGGCATGGCCGCCTGCCCTTATCCCGATGACGTCAGCATTCCAGACGGTTCGACTGCGAGCGAAGCAGAGATGCTCGACGGGCAGAAACTCGTGAAAGCCTACATGGCCGAGATGGACGAGTACCTGACGTGTCTCGACGAATAATCCACCGCAC
>CBFCXA010000025.1:0-13490 GCA_965601985.1 uncultured Chromatiales bacterium
TCACCGCAAGCTGGAACTGGCACCGGAGGCCGCCGATGATTTTCGCTTTCGGGTGGTCCAGGGTCCGGGCAGTAACGACTACCTGCCGTTTGGCAGCTACGGCTGGAATGCCGCCGAGATCCTGGTGCGCGACGTCGATGCACTGGCCGAGCGGCTGGCGCACTCGCCCTTCGAGATCGTCGGCGAACCGCAGGACCTGTCCTTCAGCGAAGACATCCGGGCCATGCAGGTGCTCGGCCCGGGCCGCGAACTGCTGTACCTGACGCAATTCAAGCGCCCGGTGCCGGGGCTGGATGTGCCCGAAACCCGCTGCGATGTCGACCGGACCTTCATCGTCATCCTGGGCGGCCCGTCGATGGACGCGCTGCAGGACTTCTACGCCGACAAATTTAGCGTACCGCGGGCGCCGGCGGTGGAATCGCGCGTCAAAGGCATGTCGGCTGCCTTCGGCCTGGACCCGGAGCACCGGTACCCGATTGCGGCACTGCCGCTGGCCGGCAAGTGTCTGATCGAGGTCGACCAGATGCCGGACGCGGCTAAGCCACGCGTTGCCAGGCCGGAGCACCTGCCACCGGGTATCTCGATCGTGAGTTTCGCCGGTGAAAAAGCCGGCTGCCTGCGCGGAGCGGCCGACGAAATCGTCGAAATACTGAGCTAGTCCGAACTCTCGCCAGCGACGCGCTTGCGAGCCAGGCTCAGACCGTCGCCAATCGGCACCATGACCAGGTCTACCCGCTGATCTGCAGCCAGCGCATCGTTGAAGCGCCGCAGTGCTTCGGTATCGTCGTCGCCCGGCCCCGGCGCCGCGACTGCGCCATCCCACAGCACGTTATCCACCGCGACCAGCCCGCCCGGCCGCAGCAATTCAAGGCCTAGCTCGTAATACTGCGCATAGCCGGTCTTGTCCGCGTCGATGAACAGAAAGTCGAAACTGTCTGCCTCGCCGTCGTCCAGCAGCGCCTGCAGTGACTCGGCCGCGGGCCCGAGTCGCAGGTCGATACGGTCGGCGAGCCCGGCCGCAGCCCAGTGACGACGACCGATTGCGGTCCACTCCTCGCTGATGTCGAGTGCGACGAGCCTGCCGTCGGCCGGCAGTGCCTCGGCACAGGCCAGTGCGCTGTAGCCGGTGAAGGTGCCCACTTCCAGACAGCGCCGCGCACCGATCAGTTTGATAAGCATGGCCATGAACTGTCCCTGCTCCGGCGCGATCTGCATCATCGACATTGGCAGCGCGGCGGTTTCCTCGCGCAGCGCTGCCAGTGCTGAAGATTCACGCACGCCCTTGGCCTTCAGGTAGACGTAGAGCTCGTCGGTCAGTTGCAGGGTCTGGTTGGACATGGGCTCGAAGACTGCGTTCAGGCGGCGAAAAACAGCTGCGCCGGCAGGGCCAGTTCGCTACCGAGGCGGGCCAGAAGACGATCCCCGTCGCGCAGCGGCCGGGTGTCATTCTGTCCGGCACCGGCACCGAAACCAATCACGTCACCGGGCCCGAAACCGTAGCGGGACGAGAGACGGGCGAGCAGCGACGGCAACTCCGCCAGTGGCAAGTCGAACGCAGTGCCGGCCACGCCATTTATATCCAGTTGCAGCGCGAGGCTGTCCCGGTCGCGCAACGCGTCGCTCGTTACCAGCGCCGGACCCATGGGGCAGGCCCCTGGAAACTGCTTGCTGTCGACGTACAGCCGCCATGCGGCATTGCTGCGATCCTCGGGTCCGGGCAGTGAAAAGTCCATCAGCAGCGTGTAGGCCGCGATTGCCTCGCCGGCCTCGGCGTCGCTAGCCCGGTGCAGAGGACTACCCAGCACCACGCCGAGTTGCACCACGACCCGAATGCCGCGGGTCTCCGGCCACGGGGCCCGAATTGCCTGGCCCGGTCCACAGGCCGTATGCGGACTTTTGATGGTGGCTACCGGCAGGGGCTCTTCGGCCGCCGCGACCACGGACTCGGTCAGCAGGATCAGCCCGGGTCTGCGCACCGGCGCCATCAGCTGGGTGCCCTGCGCGGGCAGCAGCGCCCCGGCGGCGAGCAATGCATCCCGCCGGGCCGGCTCTTCGGCTTCGGCACACAGCGACGCGACCCGCTCCAGCCCGTCCTCGCCTGCCGCGAGCACACTGATCACCGACTGCGGAATCCACTGCGCCTGGTCCAGGGTCGACGGCGCAACCGCGAGATCGAGAATTTCGCCGGAATTCGTCAGCACGCCGGGTCGGCCAGCCACTTCGCGGGAATCGATAGTGACCAGATGCATGACGCGAGTTCAGACTTCGTTGTTCGCCACGTGCACGATCAATCCGTCGAGCTCGGCAGTGACTTCCAGCTGACAGCTAAGGCGGCTGTTCGGGCGTCTCTCGAGCGCTGAGTCGAGCATCGCATCTTCCATCTCCGACATGGGCGGCAGCCGTTCCAGCCACGCGTCGTCGATATAGGCGTGACAGGTCGCGCAGGCACAGGCGCCGCCGCACTCGGCGACGATGCCGGGCACGTTGTTGTCGACCGCGCCTTCCATGACCGTGCTGCCGATATCGATCTCCAGATCATGACGGCCACCGTCGCCATTCAAATAGGTAATCCTGGGCATGCGCTCCTCGTTCCTCGCAAAATATCACGCAAACCCGATCGCTGACCGGGCACGTCAATCAGGCTGTACTCAATTCGGACGCAGTATCAGGAATCAGTGCGGCAACCAGCAATCAGGCCGTACTGGCGCTACGCACCTGCTTCAGCGACTCCTGGAGCTGGCGCTCGCGTTCCTGTTCGCTATTGATGAACTGGAGCCACTGGTTGGCCGTCGTCTTGCTGCGATCGTCCTTGGCCGCCGTTCGAAAGGCTTTCTTCGCCTCCTCGTAGCGATCGAGTTCGAACAGGCACATGCCGAGCACAATATTCGCGCTGTCGACGCGGCGCAGACCGCCCTTGCGCAGCGCGTCACGCGCAGCGTCGATGCAGGAATCGTACTGGGACAGGTTCAGGTAGCTCTGCGCCAGCCGGTGATCGAGATCGCCATCGCTGGACAGCCCCGCCGCAGTCTTCAGCGCCGGAATGGCTTTTTTATCCTCGGCCGCGAGCTGCCAGGACTGCGCGAGCAGGCGGTAATTATCCGAGCTCTTCTCGACGACACCGTCCTCCAGGCCCTTCTCGAGCACCCTGGCGGCCTTGTACGGCACGTCGGCCTGCAGCAGGAGCTGTGACATCTGCACCAGTTCGTTCGAGCGAACCAGCAGGCCCTGGTCATAGGCGGCTAGATAGGCGGCCAGCTGGCCACGCTCGTTGTCGAGCTCGCCGTACATTGCCGACAGCTGGGTCCAGTACTCCTTCTTCGGCCAGTTGACCACCAGCACTTCGAGGATGTCCTTGACCTCGTCGTAGTCGTCGAGTTCGTAGTATGCGACCCGCAGCAGCAGCCACCACTGCTCCTTGACGTCGATGTCACGCGCGCGGGCGATCTCCATGGCCTTCCTGATCGGCTCGACCATCGCCTGGTAGTTTTCTGTCTGGTAGTAAGCCGATCCCAGCAGGATGTACGGCTCCGGGCCAGGGTTCTCCGCCGCAGCCATCCATTGCTTCACGAGGTCGATGGCCTTGGTCCAGTTCTCGGTGGTGAAGTGCAGCTGCGCCAGCGTGTACAGCGTCTGGTCACGCAGCCCGGGCGGTATGTCGGGCTGCCGGATAACCGTCTCGTAGGCGCGGATACTGTCCTGAAAGCGATCCTGCGCGTAGTAGACGAAACCGTAGAAGTTGTAGAGCTGGGCGGTCTCGTAGGGTGAGAGCGTCGGGTTAGCCTTGACCTCGTCGAGCACAGCCTTGGCGGCCGCATAATTCTCGGCGTCGGCCAGTTCCTGCGCTTCGGCGAGCTTGCGATAGACCTTCTCGCTAATCGACCCGGTGCGCCGCGTCTCCTGCTGCGACTCCTCGCTCTCGCCCGACTGCTGCTGAGCCGCCACCGGCGAAGCAGACAGACCCAGGATCAATGCGACCAAAAGCAACGCCAGCAGCCGGCGGCTGTTGCCTGCAATACCCGTTCGGTCAGTCACGTGATACGGCATGTCCCGATCCCTCGTGCAGTAGCCACCGCGCTGATGGCTAGTCCTCGATCTCGAAGCTAATACGGTGCTTGACGCCCGGTACGTCGATCGGCTCGCCGTTGACGACCCGGGGTTTGTATTTGAACTTCAATGCGGCGTTGACGGAGGCCCGCTCGAACAGCGAGCTCGAGCACTCGATTACCTGGGCATCGGACACGGTGCCAAGCTTGGTAACCGTGAAACTCAATATGCAGAAGCCCGACAGACCACGCTGCTGGGCGCGTCGCGGGTAAATCGGCGCGACCTTGACGATCGGCAGGTACTCACCGTCGACATTGTCGAAGCCGCCGATGCCGATGTTCAGGCCGGTGCCGACACTCACCGAGCCGATGGAAATCGACGTACCGCTGGGATCGAGGTTATCCACCTGCGGCGGCGGAATGTCCGGCGGCGGCTGGTCAGGCTCCGGTGGCTTTTTCGGCTTCGGCTTCTTCTGCTCGACTGTCTCTTCGCGCTCTACGCGTACGAAGTCCGCAAATTTGTAGTCGTCCGAGTCGGTCAGCGCTTTCTCGCCCGATGCAATCAGGTACTGCATCAGCCACAGCAGTGCGAAGGTCATCGCGACCCCGGCCCCCAGCGAAATTCCCAGCCGCGCAATCATCGATCAGTCCACCTCGGCTGATATAGAACTGACAGGAATACCGGCACCCTGCGCAGCTTCCATAACCGCCATCAGCGGCTCAGCGAAGGAATCCTGGTCAGCCTGAATAACGATGCGCCCCTCGGGGTTCTCTGCCAACAAACGCTCAATCGCCGTTCGCACGCCCTGTGCAGGCACCTTCTTGCGGTCTATCCAGATATCGTTGTTGGCGCCGATTGCAATAATGATGTTGGCGTTCGGCTTCGGCGTTGCCGTCTCGGCCGCCGGCCGATCGACATCGATACCAGCTTCCTTGATGAAAGACGCAGTCACGATAAAGAAGATCAGCATGATGAACACGACGTCGAGCATCGGCGTCAGGTTGATCTCTTCCGCTTCGTCGTCGGAACCGGCTTCCAGGATTGATCGACGCATCAGTACCTCGCTATCTGGTTCATCACTCCGGCAACGGGCTTACCGGTATTGCCTCGCCGCGGAAACCCGCGGCGCGCGCCGAATCGATTACACCAACGATCAGTTCGGTCTTGGCCCGCTTGCCCGCCAGAATCGCCACCGTGGACTCGGTGTCTTCCGCGGCCCGACGGGTAATCACCGCTGACACGGCCCGAGGATCGACATCGCGCCCGTCGATAAAGATCCGGTTGTTACTGGTGATTCGGATGGTAATGCTCTTCGACTCGTTATCCTGCTGCTGCACCGACGGCGGCTTGGTCGCTTCGACGCCAACCTCTTTCAGGAAGGACGCCGTGACGATGAAGAAGATCAGCATGATGAACACGACGTCGAGCATCGGCGTCAGGTTGATCTCTGCCTCTTCCTCGCTCTGGGACAGTGCCCGGTTGAGTTCTGCCATTCGGCTCATGATTCAGTCCTTCAGGCCGCAGTGCCGTAATCGACGGTCAGGTCATCCTGCAGGTTCTCGACCTCACGGTCGACGCGACGCGTCAACAGCGTCACCAGGAACACGCCGGACAGGGCACCGACCATACCGGCCATGGTCGGTATGGTCGCCTTCGATACGCCGGAGGCCATCGAGCGTGCGTTGCCGCTTCCGGAGATCGCCATCACGTCGAACACTTCGATCATGCCGGTGACCGTGCCCATCAGGCCGAGCAGTGGGCACAAAGCCACCAGTGTCTGAATTACCGGAATCGCCGTGTTCGCGGACATCGAAAACTCCGAAATCATCGCGTCGCGTATGCTGTGTGCATACCACGACCGCCGCTCGGGCCGAGCTCTCCAGGCATTTCGAACCCGTTTACCCTCGGCCCTGAGCCCGGTCTGGAAATAAACCAGTCTCTCGACGATCAACACCCACATGGCGAAGATCGTCCAGGCTATTAGAGTCAAGACGGGGCCGCCGAGTTCCATGAAGTCTCGGATGGACTCGAAAATGTCGACAAGAAACTGCATCGCAGCAGCTCCGCCCTAGGCCGCCGCTGAGCCGCCGTGCTTCTCGGCGTGCTTGGCGATAATTCCGGCGCTCTGCTCCTGCAGTACCTGCACGATCCGCTTGCTGCGCCCGCTTACGAGCGTGTGCAGCAGGACCATCGGAATCGCGACCGTCAGGCCGAGAACCGTGGTTACCAGGGCCTGCGAAATACCGCCGGCCATCAGTTTCGGATCGCCGGTACCGTACAGCGTGATCGCCTGGAAGGTCTGGATCATGCCAGTCACGGTGCCGAGCAGTCCCATCAGCGGCGCTACCACCGAGATGATCTTGATGAACAGCAGCGCGCGGTTCAGAGACGGCGTCTCCTTGAAGATGGCTTCCGACATCTTCAGTTCCAGGGTCTCTGTATCCACGGACTTGTTGGAGTCGTACACGCTGAGCACACGGCCCAGCGCGTTATCCGTGCTCGGCGTATCTTTGTTCAGCTGCGCGCTGACCTTGCGGCTGGCGATGCCGAGCACGACCATGCGCTCGAGCGCTATCAGCAGGCCGATGATGCCCAGCGCGATGATCAGGTAGCCGACCAGGCCGCCCTGATCCACGCGTTCGCGCAGGTTCGGACGAGCAACCAGCGAGTTGAGCACACCGCCACGCGTCGGATCGAAACCGAACTTGGTCTTGCCCGAGGTGGCGCTGAACAGCTCCGACGTGCTGTCGGTGAAGCGCGCCTGCTCCGGCTGCCGGGGCAGCTCGGAAACAGCACCGGTCGTGGGCTCGTACTTCAGATACTTGCCATCGGTGATGATGTTGAACAAGCCGACCCGCACGACCTCACGTGGCGCCTTGGTGCCTTCGAGGTCGACCACATCGGTCGAGAAGCGCACGACGCGGCCACTCTCGGTCATTTCGCGCTGCAGCTCGAACCACAGCTGCTCGATTTCGTTCAACGACGGCAGCTGCGAACTGCTGCCGATTTTCTTGGCCAGGCCTTCTAGAAACTCGCCACGGTCCGGATACTGAATGTTGGTCAGTGATCCTTCGAAGCGTGCCCGGGAATCGCCGGCGACCTGCTGCATGACACCAAACAGCTCCTTGAGAGAGCCCAGACGCTGATCCAGCGTCGCAGTCAGTTCGGCGATTTCGCCTTCATTGACGTCGTACTCGTTTTCGAGTTGCTCACTGCGCTGCTCGGCGGCGCGCTTATCGCCCTGAGCTTTGTTCAGCAGATTCTGCTGCTCGGCCTTGGCGTTGGCGAACTCTCTTTCACGCTGCTGGTTTTCGCGGTTGTCGCTGACCCGACCCTGCTCGACCAGCCGCAGCAGTTCGGCCATCGACTTGGCCTGCGGCGCGTCCTGTGCCTGCGCCGGCAACCCGGCGACCAGCCCGGCAATTACGATGGCGGCAGCCGCGTTTTTGAAATTGAACATGCTCATTATCCTGCCTCCGGCGCGCCGACGGGAAGCAGCACGAGATCAGGTGCGACCTGTTTGTTGGCGATCTTGAGACCAAACTTGATCTGGTTCTTGAACTCGTCGCCGAGCGTCGTCCAGTTGCGGGCCTCCTGGTCCCAGGCTCCCGAGATCTTGCCATCCTCGGTCTGGTAGACCAGCGCTACGCGGCCAATGCGCAGGAAGTCCACCTGACGCGTGGCGTTGTCTATGGTCAGCTCATCTTTATACGACTCGATCGTGCTGCCGTAGTCATTTTCGATCTGGTAGGCCTCGGTAACCTTGCGGAACTTCTCCGCAACGGTGACGTCCTGACGCTCCATCAGCTCACGAAGATTCTGCACGCGCTCCTGCCGCTCTTCGAGCAGAAACGGCGTGTCCAGCGCGATGAACTGCTCGATGCCGTCAATCATCTTGGTCATGATCGGCACGATCTGGCGATTGATTACTTCGACCTGGTCGATGGAATCCCGCAGTTCCTCCATCTGCACATTCTGGTTGTCTACCTGACGCTGCAGCAGCGTGTTGTAGATATTCAGGCCCTCGATTTCTTTCAGTACCGCCTTGTACTGGTCCTCCAGGCTACGGGTCTGCTTGACGACCCGGTCGATGCGCTCCTGCGATTCCTGCGCGATACGGGTTCGCGCGGTTTCGGCGTTGAGTACCTGGTCGAGCGACTGTGTCGATCCGGTCAGCGGCAATACAAGCGCAAGCACTGCGCCCGTCGCCACGAGCCACGACTTCCAGTTATTTGGACTCATTAAGGATCCCCTTGACGGTTTTCTAGTTGGATCAAAGCGAAATCGGGCCTCGGCGCTTTCTGCCGTGATGAAAGCGCGCGCCCCAACTTAATTACCTTACTACGCCGGATCGAA
Source organism: uncultured Chromatiales bacterium (assembly GCA_965601985.1). Classification (GTDB taxonomy): domain Bacteria; phylum Pseudomonadota; class Gammaproteobacteria; order Steroidobacterales; genus J054. The sequence goes on from CBFCXA010000025.1 coordinate 8,401, forward strand.
AACTGCATCATGGCAAGAGACCAGTCGCCTGCATCTGTTGCGATGCTTCTTCCGGCCGGCTCGCCCGCGTTTTTTTGCAGCATCGATCCGCCACTGTCCGACAACTGACGACACCCTCGATCAGGGCCGGACCGCCGCGAAACCCGGCCAATCGCGCCGCGCCGCGGTAGGGCGAGAATAGCACAGGCCGCGTTGTTCACCAGCGGCCTGGCGACGACGATTACGCCGGGTGACCGGCTCGGTTGACAGCGGTGTCTGCATGCCTGACCATCGAGATATGTACAACCAGACGATCAGCGCTGCGCAGAGGCTGGCCCCGAAACGGGCCGATAGCGTAGTATTGCGCGCCGATTTCCTGCTCCTTGACCTTGCGCGAAGGAGGTGCGGGCCACCGGCCGCCTGATACGGCAGCTGATCCAAAGGACCCCGCACCGGCCAAGGTTGCGGGGTTTTTTTGTGCCACCGGTTAACGATTTGACCCAGGAGAACACCATGAAGATTTACTCGGAAAGCGACGTCGACGCCAGCCAGCTGGCCGGCAAGCGAGTCGCCGTGCTGGGCTACGGCAGCCAGGGGCGCGCCCACACGTTGAACCTGCGCGACAGCGGCATCCAGGTGGTCGTCGGCCTGCGCAAGGACGGCGCAACCTGGAAGAAGGCCAGCGCCGAGGGCCTGGAGGTGAAAGAGCCGGCCGACGCGGTCGCCGATGCCGACCTGATCGCCTTCCTGCTGCCGGATACAGCCCAGCCGGAGCTGTACCAGGCTATCGAAAACGGGATCCCGCAGGGCGCAACCCTGCTGTTCGCGCACGGTTTCAACATTCACTACGAGCAGATCAAGCCGCGCGCCGATCTGGACGTGGTGCTGATTGCGCCCAAGGGCCCGGGCGACCTGGTCCGGCGTCAGTATGAGCAAGGCAAAGGCGTGCCCTGCCTGATGGCAGTGGCCCAGGATGCCACGGGCAATGCGCAGGCCATTGCGCTGGCCTATGCGCATGCGATTGGCGGCGCGCGGGGCGGCGTGCTGGAAACCACCTTTGCCGAGGAAACCGAGACCGACCTGTTCGGCGAGCAGGCGGTGCTCTGCGGCGGCGCCACTGAACTCGTGGTCGCCGGTTTCGAAACGCTGGTCAACGCCGGCTACCAGCCCGAAGTCGCCTATTTCGAGTGCATGCACGAGCTCAAGCTGATCGTCGACCTGCTTCACGAAGGCGGCCTGGCCAAGATGCATGAATTCATCAGTGAAACCGCGCAGTGGGGTGACCTGATCAGCGGTCCCCGGGTAGTCGACCAGCATGCCCGTGAGCGCATGAAGGAAGTGCTCAAAGATATCCAGGACGGCGTGTTCGCTCGCAACTGGATCGACGAGAATAAGAATGGCAAACCGGAGTTCGAGCGGCTGTTGAACGAGGACCTGGACAACCCGATCGAGACAGTTGGCGCGGAGCTGCGCGGCCGCATGTCCTGGCTGAACGAGGAGACCTGAAGCCGGCCCGGCCGGGCCGGCGGTAACGGAGAGAGACGATGACTGAGCAGGCAGACAACCTGGTCGTTATTTTCGACACGACCCTGCGCGATGGCGAACAGGCACCGGGCTGCAGCATGACGCTGCGCGAGAAGCTCCGGGTGGCCGCGGCGCTCCGCGACCTGCAGGTCGACGTCATCGAGGCTGGCTTCGCGGCTGCATCTCCCGGCGACTTCGATTCGGTGGCAGCAATTGCGGCCGAGGTAGAAGGACCGAGTGTCGCCAGCCTGGCCCGCTGCCATCCCGGCGATATCGAGAAGGCCGCGCGGGCGCTGGAAAAAGCGCGTAAACCGCGGATTCACGTATTCGTCGCGACCAGCGAGATTCACCGCAAGTACAAGCTGGAGCTGGCCAAGGAAGAGATCATCCGCAGCGCCGTGGATGCGGTGAAACTCGCGCGGGAAGCCTGCGACGATGTCGAGTTCTCGGCCGAGGACGCGTCGCGCACCGAGCCGGCTTACCTGGCCGAGGTCGTGCAGGCGGTGATCGAGGCGGGCGCGTCGACCGTTAACATCCCGGACACGGTCGGCTACACGGTGCCGGACGAGTTCGCGCGATTATTCGCCTACCTGCGTGAGCATGTCGACGGCATCGAACGGGCCCGACTGAGCGTGCACTGCCACAACGACCTGGGCATGGCCGTGGCCAACAGTCTGGCCGCGGTCGGCGCCGGCGCGCGGCAGGTCGAGTGCACCATCAACGGCATCGGCGAGCGGGCCGGCAACTGCTCGCTGGAAGAAGTCGTGATGGCGATCCGCACCCGCGCCGAGCACCTGGGCGTGGAGACCGGTGTGGACAGCCGCAAGCTCTACCCGACCAGCCGTCTGGTCTCGAGCATCACCGGCATGCACGTACCGCGAAACAAGGCGGTAGTCGGCGAAAACGCCTTCGCCCACGAGGCCGGTATTCATCAGCACGGCATGCTCAAGCATGCGTCGACCTACGAGATCATGCGGCCGGAGGATGTGGGGCTGAGCCGCTCGAACCTGGTGCTGGGCAAGCACAGCGGCCGACATGCGTTTCGCGAACGCGTGGCCGAGCTGGGCTTCGACCTGGACGACGAACAGCTGAACCATGCCTTTCAGGAATTCAAGAAGCTGGCCGACCGCAAGAAGGAAATGTTCGACGCGGACATCGAGGCCATCATCATGAATACCGAGGGCGGCAGCGGCGGCCCCTGGAGCATGGACGAGCTGCACATTACGGCCGGCAGCGGTGCGATCGCGGCCGCGGCCGTGCGCCTGTCGCATGCGGACGGACAGCTGGTGAACGAAGCCGCCGTCGGTGACGGGCCGGTCGAAGCTGCCTGCAAGGCGCTCGAGCGTGCCACCGGGGTCGACCTGGCGTTGACCAACTTCGAGGTCCGCAGCGTGACCGTCGGCGAGGACGCCCAGGGTGAGGTGACCGTGACCGTGGAATATAATGGTCAAAGTTACCGCGGCAACGGTGTCAGTACGGACATCGTCGAGGCGGGAGCGCTGGCCTATCTCGAGGTCATCAACCGGATCTGCCGCAGAAAAACTACGACCAGCGGCGATGCGGACCCGGCAATCGCGGAGCAGATCGCCAGCATTTAGCGGCGGGCGGCCCGCTGGGAGCGTCGATTCCATGCAGAAGAGCGAATGGATCTGGTTCAACGGGGAACTCGTGCCCTGGGACTCGGCCAATGTGCATGTGCTCACGCACGCTCTGCACTATGGCTCATCGGTGTTCGAGGGCATCCGCGTGTACCCGACACCGCGTGGCTCGATGGTGTTCCGCCTGGGCGCACACACCCGGCGCATGCTCGATTCGGCGAAGATCCACAAGATCCTGCTGCCCTACTCCGCCGCGGAAATCGACCAGGCCTGCCGCGATGTCATTACGCGCAATGGCCTCAGCAACGGTGCCTATATCCGTCCGGTCGCCTTTCGTGGCTACGGCGACATCGGCCTGGCGCCGCCGCCGGAACACCCGGTCGACGTGGCCGTCGCAGCCTGGGAATGGGGCGCTTATCTGGGCGCCGATGCGCTAGAGCAAGGCGTAGACGTGTGTATTTCTTCCTGGCAGCGGGTCGCGCCCAATACGATTCCGGCGCTGGCCAAGGCCGGCGGCAATTACCTCTCAAGCACGCTGGTTAGCCTGGAAGCGCGCGAGCGCGGCTTCGCCGAAGGCATCGCTTTATCGGCCGACGGAACGGTCAGCGAGGGCGCGGGCGAAAACCTGTTCCTGGTGCGTGACGGTGTCGTTCTGACGCCGCCGGCGGCCGCGTCGATCCTGACCGGCATCACCCGCGATGCGGTCATCACGCTGGCGCGCGAGGCCGGAATCCGGGTCGAGGAGCGGTCCATCCCGCGCGAAATGCTCTACATTGCCGACGAGATATTTCTGACCGGTACGGCTGCGGAAATCACGCCCGTCCGATCGGTAGATCACATAAAGATCGGCAACGGCGCGCGCGGCGAGATTACCCGGCAGCTGCAGGATGGCTTCTTCGGCCTGTTCGACGGGCGTACCGAAGACCGCTGGGGCTGGCTCGACCCGGTCGAGGCGACCGGAGCGCGGGAGCTGGCGGCCAGCAATGAGCATACGCCGGTTATCAAGCCGGCCACACACGCGGAGAATCTTCTACATATGAGCGGACAATCATTGTTCGACAAGGTCTGGCAGGACCACGTCGTGGTGCCCGAAGGGCCGACCAACCCGACGGTGCTGTATATCGACCTGCACCTGATCCACGAGGTAACCACGCCGCAGGCCTTCAGCCTGCTGCGCGAACTGAATCTACCGGTGCGCCGGCCGGACCTGACGCTGGCGACCATGGATCACTCGACACCGACCGTGCCGCTGCCGCGCCTGGCCGACCTCGAAGTGGTCGCCGAAGCCGCCGCGGCCGGCCAGATACGCGCAATGATCAAGAACTGCGAGGACTTCGGCGTGGCGCTGGAAGGCTTCGGCAGCGAATACCGCGGCATCGTGCACGTGATCGGCCCGGAACTCGGCGCAACGCAGCCGGGCAAGACCATAGTCTGCGGCGACAGTCACTCGTCCACCCACGGCGCTTTTGGCGCGCTGGCTTTCGGTATCGGCAGCACCGAGGTCAGTCACGTGCTGGCCACGCAGACGCTGTTGCAGCGCAAGCCGAAAACCATGGCCGTCAATGTCGAAGGCCGGTTGAAGCCCGGCGTCGGCGCCAAGGACATCATCCTGGCGATCATCGGCAAGATCGGTGTCGACGGCGGTGTCGGCCACGCCATTGAATTCCGTGGCAGCGCGATTCGCGCGCTGAGCATGGAAGAGCGCATGACCGTCTGCAACATGACCATCGAGGGCGGTGCCCGCGCCGGCATGATCGCGCCGGACGACACCACCATCGAGTTCCTGGCCGGCCGTCCACGCGTCCCGCAGGGCGCCGACTGGGATGCCGCGGTCGCGCGCTGGCTGTCCCTGCCCTCGGACGACGACGCGCAGTTCGACCGGGAAGTTACCATCGACGTCAGCGACCTCGCGCCGCAGGTCACGTTCGGCACCAACCCGGGCATGGTCGTGCCGGTCACCGAGCAGGTACCGGCCGATTCCGGCGAGTT
>CBFCXA010000026.1:0-13459 GCA_965601985.1 uncultured Chromatiales bacterium
GTAGAAAGGCTGGCCGTTGGAATCGTTGCCGGGGCCGGCGTGATCGCGACCGACGATGAAATGCGTGCAGCCGTAGTTCTTGCGGATAATCGCGTGCCACAGGGCCTCGCGCGGACCAGCCATGCGCATTGCCAGCGGCAGCAGGCTCAGCGTGGTGGTTTGTTCCGGGTATTGCTCCAGCACGTGTTCGTAGCAGCGCACGCGGGTGTAGTGATCCACGTCACCCGGCTTGGTCATGCCGACCACGGGTTGAATCAGCAGGTTGGCCTCTTCATCGCGCGCGGCGCGGAAAGTCAGTTCCTGATGCGCACGATGCAGCGGATTCCGGGTCTGGAATGCCACGACCTTGCGCCAGCCCAGCTTGCGGAATCGGCCGCGCAGCTCAGCCGGCGTATCGCGCAGCAGACGGAAGTCGTAGTGCAGCGGCGGTTCGACGCCTCGTAACTTGCCGCCCAGATAGACATCGCCCGCCTGGTGCATCAGGTAATGCACAGCCGGGTGCTTCTCGTCGGTGCTGCCAAATGCGGCGCGGGCTTCCGCCGGCTTGTCCGGCGTCCAGAGATCGCTGACCTCCAGAGTTGCAACCAGTACACCCTCCGGGTCGCGCAGCGCGATGCTTTGCCCGGGCTCAATGCCCTCGGCAAACTCCTGACTCACATCCAGGGTGATCGGTATCGGCCACAAAGTACCATCGGGCAGACGCATGTTTTTTAGTACGCCCTGGTACTCGGTTTCCGTCATGAAACCTTCGAGCGGTGAGAAAGCACCGTTGAGCAACAGTTCGATGTCACAGATCTGACGCGCGGTCAGGTCCCAGGACACGTAATCCAGGGCCTTTTTTTGTTCTTCCTCGGCGGCTTTCTCTCCCAGATAGAGTTCCTTGAGTACTCCGCCGTGTGGTTCCTTGAATGCTCCCATGAGTGCTTTTCCTTGTCGCTCGTGTGTTTTGTCAAAAGTCAGTTAGTAAAAACGAAGACGGCGCATCCTTAAGGATGCGCCGGCAACTCGGCCCACTGTCGTTTCGCGACACTGGACGTTAGAACGGGATATCGTCGTCCTCGAAGGCTTCCGCGGGCTGGGCCGCTGCAGGCGCGGACTGGCGTGCCGGCGCCGACCGTTCGCCGCCGGGCATTGCCCCGCCGCCGCGGCCGCCGAGCATCTGCATGTTGTCGGCGCGAATCTCGGTCGTGTAACGATCGTTGCCGTCGCGGTCTTGCCATTTGCGGGTCTGCAACCGGCCCTCGACATAAACCTGCGAGCCCTTGCGCAGGTACTCGCCGACGACCTCGGCCAGGCGATCGAAAAACACCACGCGGTGCCATTCGGTCCGCTCTCGCGGTTCGCCGCTTTCGCGGTCTTTCCAGCTTTCGGAGGTCGCGACGCTGACGTTGGCCACGGCCGAACCCGACGGCATGTACTTCACTTCCGGGTCGGCACCGAGATTGCCGACCAGAATTACCTTGTTTACCCCGCGTGCCATGCGAGCCCCCGCGCTAAGTATTTGATTTCTATGTTTTATTTCCCGGAAACGCCTGAGGCCGCCGGGCAGAACTACGTATTGTATGCGCGAACCGGGGGAATAACACCCGGAAATGCGTCATAAACAGGGGAATTCGTTGCCGGACCGCGGTTGGGCCGCAGGGCCGCGAGCCCGTATATTTGACAGTTTGCCCCGATCGGCCCTCGCCAATGCAGCAAATCAGTATCCGCGGCGCCCGCACCCACAACCTGCGCGGTCTAGATATCGACCTGCCGCGTGACCGGCTGATCGTGATTACCGGGCTGTCCGGTTCCGGCAAGTCCTCGCTGGCCTTCGACACGATTTACGCCGAGGGCCAGCGTCGCTACGTCGAGTCACTGTCGGCGTACGCCCGGCAGTTCCTGTCGATGATGGAGAAGCCGGACGTCGACCACATCGAGGGCCTGTCACCGGCTATCTCGATCGAACAGAAGTCGACCTCGCACAACCCGCGCTCCACGGTCGGCACGGTAACCGAAATTTACGATTACCTGCGCCTGCTGTTTGCGCGCGCCGGCCGTCCGCGCTGCCCCGAGCATGGCGAAGACCTCGAAGCCCAGACCGTCAGCCAGATGGTCGATCAGGTACTGGCACTGCCGGAGGGCACGCGAGCGATGCTGCTGGCGCCGGTCGTCCAGGATCGCAAGGGCGAACACCTGCAATTGCTCGCCGACCTGCGTGCGCAGGGCTTCGTGCGGGCGCGTATCGACGGGGAAGTCTGCGATCTCGACGATCCGCCGAAGCTCGACCTGCGCCGCAAGCACAGCATCGACGTGGTGGTCGATCGCTTCAAGGTCCGCGACGGACTGGCGCAGCGGCTGGCAGAGTCGTTCGAAACCGCGCTGAAACTGGCCGACGGCGTGGCCCGGATCGCCTCGATGGACGACCCGAAAGAGCCGGAGCTGTTGTTCTCCGACCGCTTCGCCTGCCCGGTGTGCAGCTACAGCATCGTCGAACTGGAGCCGCGGCTGTTCTCGTTCAACAACCCGGTGGGCGCCTGCACCAGCTGCGACGGGCTGGGTGTCCGGCAGTTTTTCGATGCAGCGCGCGTGGTCCGGCACCCGGAACTCAGCCTGGCCGGCGGCGCGATCCGCGGATGGGACCGGCGCAACGCCTATTACTTTCAGCTGATCCAGTGCCTGGCAGGGCACTACGACTTCGACATCGAGGCACCCTGGGAAGAACTCGACGACCCGGTGCGCAACGTGCTGCTACACGGCAGCGGCGACGACGAGATCCAGTTCGAATACCTGACCGGGCGCGGTGCGACCGTGGCCCGCGAGCACCCGTTCGAAGGCATCCTGCCGAATCTCGAGCGACGCTATCGCGAGACCGAATCGGGCATGGTGCGCGAAGAACTCGCCAAGTACCTGAGCGTACAGCCCTGCCCGGATTGCGAGGGCACGCGCCTGAACACCGCGGCGCGCAACGTGTTCGTGAAGGACCGGTCGATTCCGGAGATCACCGGTCTGGCGGTCAACGACGCACTGGATTTTTTCGAGAACCTGGAGCTGGCCGGCTGGCGCGGTGAAATCGCGGTCAAGATCGTCAAGGAAATCGGCGACCGGCTGCGCTTCCTGGCCGATGTCGGCCTGGAGTACCTGGCGCTGAATCGCAGTGCCGATACGCTGTCCGGCGGCGAAGCCCAGCGGATCCGGCTGGCCAGCCAGATCGGTTCGGGACTGGTCGGCGTGATGTATATACTCGACGAGCCGTCCATCGGCCTGCACCAGCGCGACAATCAGCGATTGCTGGCGACGCTCGCGCACCTGCGCGACCTGGGCAACACGGTAATCGTGGTCGAACACGACGAGGAAGCGATACTCACCGCAGACCACGTGCTGGATCTCGGCCCCGGAGCCGGCGTACACGGTGGCCAGGTGATCGCGCAGGGCACGCCGGCGGACATCCTGGCCAGCGACGAATCCCTGACCGGCCAGTACCTGTCGGGGCGAAAGCAGATTCCGCTGCCGGACGCGCGCCTCGAACCTGATGCAGATCGCTTGCTGACCATTCGCGGGGCGCGCGGCAACAATCTCAAGCACATCGACGTGGAGATTCCGCTGGGCCTGATGACCTGCGTGACCGGCGTATCGGGCTCGGGCAAGTCGACCCTGATTAACGACACGCTGTACCGGGCCGCCGCCGGCATCATCAACCGCAGCAATACCGACCCGGCGCCGCATGACGAGCTGGAAGGACTGGAGCAGGTCGACCGCATCATCGACATCAGCCAGAGCCCGATCGGCCGCACGCCGCGGTCGAACCCCGCTACCTATACCGGGCTGTTCACGCCAATTCGCGAGCTGTTTGCCGGCACACAGGAAGCGCGATCGCGCGGCTACAAGGCCGGCCGTTTCAGCTTCAACGTCAAGGGCGGGCGCTGCGAAGCCTGCCAGGGCGATGGCGTGATTCGGGTCGAGATGCACTTCCTGCCGGATGTCTACGTACCATGCGATGTCTGCCACGGGCGGCGCTACAACCGCGAGACGCTGGAAATTCGCTACAAGGGCCGCAGCATCCATGAGGTTCTGGATATGACGGTGGAAGACGCCTGCGACTTCTTCGCCAATGTACCGATGGTGCACCGCAAGCTGGAGACCCTGATGGACGTCGGCCTGTCCTACCTGCGACTCGGCCAGAACGCGACCACGCTGTCCGGCGGTGAAGCGCAGCGTGTAAAGCTGGCCAAGGAACTGTCCAAGCGCGCAACCGGCAACACGCTGTATATCCTCGACGAGCCGACCACTGGCCTGCACTTCCACGACATTGCGCACCTGCTCGACGTGCTGCACAAGCTGCGCGACCAGGGCAATACCATCGTGGTCATCGAACACAATCTCGACGTGGTCAAGACTGCCGACTGGATCATCGACCTGGGCCCGGAAGGCGGCGACGGCGGCGGCGAATTGGTCGCATCAGGCACACCCGAAGCGGTCGCGTCGGCAGCAACGTCTTACACGGGGCGTTTTCTAGCGCCGCTGCTCGAACCGGCGACGCCCAGGCGCCGGCGCGCCTGAAGCTCAGGCAGAGAACTCGAAGAACTGCAGCTCACCCAGCTCGCCTTCGAGGCGGCCTCCGGTACAGGCATCGTCACCGAGCGCGGCGGCACGCTCGCGTGCCGCGGCGAGATAGCCGGCATACAGGCGTCGGCGCGCATCCGCGGGCAGCGCCGTCTGTTCGCAGCCGCGTGCCTCGAGCGCGGCGGCCAGCGACAGGCCGCCATCCAGTGGCGGCTCCTGGCGGTGCGTCCAGGCGCCGCTATGCACATCGAAGCGGTATTCCGGAATGAAGCAATGCCCGTGATCGGCCAGAAAACGCACCGCGTCGATCACATAGTCGGCCTCGATGTCGTCCATGCAGAAGTGGAAGCCGATCCGGCACCAGCCGGGCTTGATGCCGCTGTAGCCCTTCAGAATCCACTCCCGGTAGCGATTGGACTGCTGCATGCCGATACCGAGCAGCCGGTGTCCGTACGGCCCGGCACAGGAACAGCCGGCGCGCGACTGGATACCGAACAGGTCGTTGAGCAGCGCGGTCAGCAGCTTCGGGTGCAGATAGCGACCACCGGGCCCCCGGATGTTGAACGACACGATGCCGATGCGACGATCCGGATCCGGGTTGCCGAGAATCTCGATGCGCGGTTGCGCCGACCAGGACTTCATCGCCCGACGCAACAGCTCTGACTCGCGTCGCTCGATGAGCTCGACGCCGACGTCATCCTTGACCAGGAATGCGAGCGCCGCCTTGATCGTCTGCAGCACACCGGGCGTACCGGCTTTTTCGCGCTCCTCGATATCGTGGATGTAGTCCTGGTCTTCCGGACTCACGTAGTCCACCGTCCCGCCGGCCGCGACCGTCGGCGGCAGCGACTCGTCATAGATGCGGCGATTGAACACCAGCACGCCGCTGGACCCGGGGCCGCCGAGGAACTTGTGCGGCGAGATGAACACCGCGTCGATCGACGTGTCGCCGCCGTCCGGCAGCGGTGCCGGGTTCATATCGATATCGACGTACGGCGCACTGGCGGCATAGTCGAAACAGGCCAGCGCATCGTGGCGGTGCAGCAGCGCGGCGATTTCCCGTACCGGCGTGAGGATGCCGGTGACGTTCGAGGCCGCGGCAAAGGAGCCGATGCGCAGTCGACCCTGGTACTCGGGCGCGCGCAGCAACGTCTGGAGATGTGCGAGGTCGATGCCGCCATCTTCCAGCAGCTGCACCTCGACTACGGTTGCCAGCCCCTGGCGCCACGAAATTTCGTTCGAGTGGTGCTCGTAAGGCCCGACGAAAACCACCGGCTGATGCCCCGCCAGCCAGGCTTCGAACGCGCTGCATTCGGCGTCGCCCAGCGCTTGGGCGAGCGCTTGCGAGATAAAGGCGCGCGTGGCCGGCGGCCAGGCGACGCCGACGATTTGCTGCAGCTTGTCGATCGCCCCGCTCGCCCCGGTACCGACCGCGACGATGCGCCCGTCGGGCCCGGCGTTCACCGCCTGCTTGATCACCGACTCCGCCTGGTGCAGCAGGGTGGTCATGCTGCGGCCGGTAATATCATCCTCGGTGTGCGTGTTTGCATAGCGCCTCTGCACCTGCTGCAGAAAATTTTCCACGAACAGCAGGCAGCGTCCGGACGCCGTATAGTCGCAGTAGACCATCAGGCGCTCACCGTATGGCGTGCGGAAGCTGGCATCGGCACCGACGATCTGACTGCGCAGCGTGGCCAGGTCCAGCGGCGCGTGGCCAGGGCGCGGCGTGTCCATCAGGCCAGAGCGCGGATGCCGACGGCCGCGCGAATCTTCTGCATGAACGGCTTCGCGACTGCGCGCGCTCTGTCTGCGCCCTGCTGCAACACCTGCTCGATGTGCTCGGGCGCGGCGATCAGACGCTGGTACTCACCACGAGCCGAGGCCAGGTGATCGTTCAGATACTCGAACAACTCCTGCTTGGCTTCACCCCAGCCGATGCCCTCGGCAAAGCGCCGCGCCATCGCGTCGCTCTCCTCGGCAGTCGCGAACGCGCGGTAGATCTCGAACAGCGTGGAGCCCTCCGTATCTTTCGGCTCGCCAGGCTCCAGTGAATTGGTCTTGATCTTCATGATCAGCTTGCGAAACTTTTTCTCGGGCGCGAACAGCGGGATGGTGTTGTTGTAGCTCTTGCTCATCTTGCGGCCGTCGAGCCCGGACAGAATCGCGGTGTCATCGCCGATCTCTGCTTCCGGGATCACGAACAACTCTTCGAATACGTGATTGAAGCGTTGCGCGATATCCCGCGCCATCTCCACGTGCTGTTTCTGGTCCCTGCCCACCGGCACGCGATGCGCGTTGAACATCAGGATGTCGGCGGCCATCAGTACCGGGTAGCCGAACAGGGCCATGGTTACGCCCTTGTCCGGATCGCGGCTGCCGCTCTCCTCGTTGGCCTGCACCGCCGCCTTATAGGCGTGCGCGCGGTTCATCAGGCCCTTGGCCGTAACCGAACTGAGGATCCAGGCGAGTTCCGGAATCTCCGGGATATCCGACTGGCGATAGAAAACCGCGTGATCGGTGTCCAGGCCCAGCGCCAGCCAGGTGGCGGCTACTTCGAGGCTGGACTGGTGCACCGCGGCCGGGTCGTGATTCTTGACCAGCGCATGATAGTCGGCGAGAAAGTAATAGCTGTCCGCGGTATCGACCCGGCTGGCGGCAATCGCCGGGCGAATCGCTCCGGCGTAATTACCCAGGTGGGGCGTGCCGGTGGTGGTGATGCCGGTGAGTACCGTTTCTCTGCTCATGCCTTAATCATGGACTGGCCGGGTCGGGACCGCCCGGGACCGCAATGATGCCTGATACGGTCTTGGGATTGCAGGCAGCTCGAGCGTGCCGGCGTCGCTGCTATATTGCCAGCCCCGGGCCGCCAAAGGATTCCCCGTGCCGACGCTGAACGACTACCAGGACCATCTGCGAATCCTCGGGCGCCGCTATACGGACGCGCTGGAGCAGGCCGGTTTCGACGCCGTCGTGCTGGGAGCGGGCCTTGAGCAGATGCATTTCCTCGACGACCAGGGCCCGGTTTTCCGCGCCAATCCGATGCTAGTGCAGTGGCTGCCGCTGCTGAGCCATCCCGGCGCGCTGCTGCTGTTTCGCCCGGGCAGCGAGCCGCTGGTGGTGGTGGTCAGCGACGATGACTACTGGCACCTGCCGCCGCAGCTGCCGCCGTCGCCATGGCGCGATGCGATCGAAATTCGCGTGGCAACAGATCCGGCGGCCGGGCTGGCGGCACTCGGGGAATTGCCGGCACGTACCGCGCTGGTCGGACCGCCGGCGCACTGGGCGGCACTGGAAGTCGCGGGCGAACGCAACCCGCCGAAACTGATCGACTCGCTGCACTACCAGCGCTCGGTCAAGACCGGCTACGAAATCGAACTGATGCGCGAAGCCACCGCGCTCGGCGTCGCCGGTCATCATGCTGCGCGAGAGGCATTCGACAACGGCGGCAGCGAATTCGACATCCTGCTCGCGTTTCTCAACGCCAGCCGTCAGCACGCCGCGGAGCTGCCCTATCCGGCAATCGTCGCCGCCGATGAACACGCGGCCGTGCTGCACTACCAGTTCTACGAGCGAGACCGCGCGCCCACTGCAAGCCTGCTGATCGATGCGGGCTGCGCGAGCTGCGGCTATGCGTCGGACATCACGCGTACCTACGCGGCCGACGACCGGGCTGAATTCTCCGCACTGATCGATGCGATGGATCGCCTGCAGCAGGAGCTGTGCGAGCAGGTCCGGCCCGGGCTGCAATTCGCCAAGCTGCAGGACCGGGCGCATCGTGGAGTTGCCGGCTTGCTGGCCGAGCACCGCCTGATCGATGCCGACGCCGGGGAGATTCTCGCTGCCGGGGCCACGCACTGCTTCTTTCCGCACGGTCTCGGACACCTGCTGGGCGCCCAGGTACACGACGTAGGCGGCGACCTCGCGGATAATGCCGGCACCCGCCTCCAGGCCCCGGACGCCTACCCCAAACTGCGGCTGCTGCGGGAACTGCAGGCCGACCAGGTGCTGACTATAGAACCCGGCCTGTACTTCATCGACTCACTGCTGGACAAGCTGCGGGCCGGGAAGCTGGGATCACGGGTGGACTGGAGCCTGATCGAAAGACTGCGCCCCTGTGGCGGCATCCGCATCGAAGACAATCTGCGAATCACCGGCACCGCTGCGGAGAATCTCACCCGACAGGCCTTCGCGGGCTGACAAAAGACCGTCAATCAGCCTCGCAGAGCTGCACCTGCACACCGGCAAACGCGGCCGGATCGAGGTCACGAATACGCCAGTCATCGAGGCCGTCACGCGCCGGGCCGCTGAAAAGCCCCTCCCCCAGGCGTTCCGCGTCCGCCGCCAGATCGTCGACAGCCAGCGAAATCAGGAAAAAGCCCTCGCCGTGCTCGGCCAGGTGGCGCGCCGGCTCGGTGCCGTCACGCACCGGCTGGACCAGCACCAGCCAGGTATCGCCGAGGCGGTAGCGCGCGATCGCCACACCGCGAGCCTCCAGGTGGTCACGGGAGTCGGGCGCCCGCCCCAGCACGGTCTGCCAGGCGTCTATAGCCTTCTCGAGGTCGCGAACCAGGAAATTGATATGGTGAATGCGTTGCGTCATCGCGGACTCCCTGCGGGCGGAAAATCACCATAAGCCGGCTGCCCGTTACAAATACTTACCGTTGCCGGCCCGGTGATCGGATAAAATAGCTAGCTGTTTCAATCCCGGGCGTATTTCCTTGGTTTCCAGGCACCTTAGCAGAGCCTTCCGCCTCGCAGCGACGCTGCTGGTCTGCGTGCTGCTGTCCGGCTGCGACACCGGCGGCGATGCCTCGGGCCCGGGACCCGGCCGCGGCATGATGGGCGGCCCGGGCGCCGGCCGCCCGGTCACCGTGGTGGCGCGCACGGTCACCGCGCAGCCCTATGTCGACCGCTTCACCGCGCTGGGCACCGCGCGGGCCAACGAGTCGATCGAAGTGACTTCTCGGATATCCAGCGTCATCGAGCGCATTGCCTTCGAGGAGGGTCAGGAAGTCGAGGCGGGCAGCCTGCTCGTGGAGCTCGACAGCGACGAGATCGCGGCGAACCTGGCCGTGTCGCAAGCCTCGCTTAAGAAGGTCCAGAGCCAGTTCAACCGACGCGAGAACCTGGCCGCCACCAGCGTGATCTCCGAGTCGGAGCTCGAGGAACTGGCCGCCGACGTGTCGATCGCCCGCGCCGAGGTCCGTGCCCAGGAAGCGCGACTGCGCAACACGCTGATCCGCGCGCCGTTCTCGGGCACCGTGGGCCTGCGCGAAATCAGCCTGGGCGACCTGGTGGGCCCGGACACCGTCATCACCACGCTCGATGACACGGCGACCATGAAACTCGAATTCACGGTGCCCGAGACTTACCTCGATGCGCTGCGAACCGGCCTGCCCGTCGGCGCGACCACGTCGATATATCCCGATGAGGTGTTTGCCGGCAACATCGCGCACATCGATTCGCGCATCGACCCTGCTACTCGAGCGGTCAGGGTCATCGCGGAGCTACCCAATCCGGACCGCATCCTGCGCCCGGGTATGTTCCTGACCGTCGCGATCGAACGCGACCGCGACTCGGTGCTGCTGGTGCCGGAAGAGGCGCTGATGCCGCGGCAGGGCCGCCAGTACGTGTACGTCGTCGAGGACGGCAAGGCCATCGAGCGAGAGGTCGCGCTGGGCATCCGTGCACCGGGTGTGGCCGAGATCCGCGAGGGCCTGGATTCGGGCGCGGTGGTCATCACCGAGGGCGCGCAGAAGGTGCGCAGCGGCATGCCCGTCAACGTAATCGGCAACAGCTGAGGCCGCCATGCTGATCTCCGAAGTCTCGGTCAAGCGCCCCGTTTTCGCCGCAGTGATCAGCCTGGTGCTGATCATCGTCGGGCTACTCGCGCTGGACCGGCTCGCGGTGCGCGAGTACCCGGACGTCGACCCGCCGGTCGTCTCGGTCAGCACAGCCTACCGGGGCGCATCTGCCACCGTCGTGGAGCGGCGCATAACGCAGGTTATCGAAGACGAGATCGCCGGTATCGCAGGCGTTCAGAAGCTCACGTCTACCAGCCAGGACGAGCGCTCGCAGATCACCGTGGAGTTCACCCTGGACCGCGACGTCGATAATGCGGCCAACGATATCCGCGAGCGCATTTCCCGTATTCTCGGCCGCCTGCCCGACGAAGCCGACGCGCCGCAGATCAGCAAGCAGGATGCCGGCATGGACTCGTCGATGTACGTGGACCTGTCGAGCGAATCCCGCTCCGTCATGGAGCTCACCGATTACGCAGACCGGAACATCATTGACCGGCTGTCGACGGTGCCGGGCGTCGCCACGATTCGCAACAGTGCCGCCCGCATTCCGTCGATGCGCATCTGGCTGGACCGCGAAGCGCTGGCTGCACGCGGCCTGACCGTGCAGGACGTCGAAGACACCCTGCGCCGGGAAAACGTCGAGCTGCCGGCCGGGCGTATCGAGTCAGCGAACCGGGAGTTCACGCTGCGCACCGACACCGGCCTGAACTCTCCGCAGGACTTCGCCAGCCTGGTCATTCTGAGGGAAGGCAATTACGTCGTGCGCCTCGGCGATGTCGCGGATGTGCGCATCGAGCCTGAGAGCGATCGGCGGCTGGCGCGATCCGACGGTATCCCGGGCACCAGTCTGGGCGTGGTGCCGCAATCCAAAGCCAACATTCTCGCAGTCAACCAGGGCGTGATCGAGGAGCTGGACCAGCTACGGTCGATTTTGCCCGGCGATATCAAGATGGCGGTCAACATCGATTTCTCCATCTTCATCCGCGAGTCGATGAAAGAGGTCGTCAAGGCGCTCGGCGTTGCGCTGCTGAGCGTGCTGCTGGTGATCTTCCTGTTCCTGGGCTCGCTGCGCGCGACGCTGATCCCTGCGGTGACTATTCCGGTTGCAATCATCGCAACGTTCATCGTGATGGCGGGATTTGGCTATTCGATCAATACGCTGACCCTGCTCGGCATGGTCCTGGCCATCGGCCTGGTGGTCGACGACGCGATCGTAGTGCTGGAAAACATCGTGCGGCGCATGGAGCAGGGCCAGCCGGCCCTGCTCGCTTCGATCGACGGCAGCAAGGAAATCGGCTTCGCGGTAATTGCCACCACGGTCGTGCTGATTTCGGTCTTCGTGCCGATCTCCTTCATGCCTGGCAAGGTCGGCCGCCTGTTCGGTGAATTCGGCATCTCGCTGGCTGCGGCCGTGGCGTTCTCCAGCCTGGTGGCGCTGACCCTGGTGCCGATGCTGACATCCAAGCTGTTTGCGGCCGGGGTGGAACGCGGCGTACTCACCCTGTTCATCGATCGCGGATTCAGCTGGCTGACCGAGCGTTACCAGCGGGTGCTCGAGCCACTCGTCCACAAGCCCTGGCTGGGCGTGCTGGCGATCCTGGTAGTTTCCGCCACCAGCTTCCAGTTGTTCCGCATGCTGCCGAATGAATACGCGCCGGCCGAAGACCGCGGCATGATATTGACCTGGATGCGCGGTCCGGAAGGCGCGACGCCGGAATACATGAACCGCCAGATCCGTCAGTTCGAACAACTCTCCATCCCTTACGTGGAGGCCGGTGAAGCCAGGCGTATCGTGGTGCGCAGTGGCATGGGTACTGGTGGCGGCGATGCCAATACCGGCTTTGCCTACATCCCGCTGGAAAACTGGAAAGAGCGCTCGATGACCGCGATGGAGATCGCGAGCGAGCTGCGCAGCAAGGTGTCCGAGGTGCCCGGGGCGCTGATGATGGTGATGATGCCCCCGAGCCTGAACGTCCGTTCCTCGGGCCAGCCACTGATCGTGGTACTCGGTGGCACCGACTACGATGAATTGTCGGAATGGTCGGAGCGCGTGATCGAACGCGCGAGCGAGAACCCGAACCTGCTGGGCCTGCGCTCCGACTATTTCGAACGCAAGCCGAAGATCAAGGTGTCGGTCGATCGCGACCGGGCTTCAGACCTGGGCGTATCGCTGCAATCGGTCGGCCGCACCCTCGAAACCATGCTCGGCTCGCGAATCGTCACGACTTACCAGGACCGCGGCGAGGAATACAACGTGCTGCTGCAGGCACAGCCGGAAGACCGGGCCACGCCCTCTGACCTGCAGAATATCTTCGTGCGCTCGGAGCGATCCAGCCAGCTGATCCCGCTGGCCAGCCTGGTGAAGCTCGAGGAAACGTCCGGCCCGGTCGAGCTCAAGCGCTTCGATCGCCTGCGCTCGATCAGTCTGACTTCGGCCCTGGCCCCCGGCTATTCGCTGGGCGAGGCACTGGATTATATGGAAACCATCATCCAGCAGGAGATCCCGGAAGGCGTGCGTATCAACTACGACGGCGAGTCGCGCGACTTCAAGCAGTCCGGCAACTCGATTTACTTCACCTTCGCGCTCGCGCTGGTGGTGTCTTTCCTGGTCCTGGCCGCGCAGTTCGAGAGCTTCCGCCACCCGCTGATCATCATGCTGACGGTACCGATGGCGCTGTTCGGTGGCCTGATCGGCCTGCACCTGCTGGATTCCACCATCAATGTGTTCAGCCAGATCGGCGCGATCATGCTGATTGGCCTGGCGGCGAAAAACGGCATCCTGATCGTGGAATTCGCGAACCAGCTCAGAGACCGCGGCCAGGAGTTCTATTCGGCCATCGTCGAGGCTGCCGGCGTCCGCCTGCGGCCGGTGATCATGACCAGCCTGTGCACCGCAGGCGGCGCCATTCCGCTGCTCATCGCGTTCGGCGCGGGTGCCGAGTCGCGGCGAACCATCGGCGCAGTGGTGTTTTTCGGGGTAACCGTGTCAGTTCTGCTGACCTTGTTCCTGATCCCGTCGATGTACGCGCTGCTGGCCCGCGGCACACAATCGCCCGAACACGTCAGCCGGGACGTCGATCGCATGCGCGGAGAATTGAGCAACCGGCCCGGCG
>CBFCXA010000027.1:0-13453 GCA_965601985.1 uncultured Chromatiales bacterium
CGATACAAGCCGGCCGCGACCGCAGCCGCCGGCCGGACCGCAGCGCGAACCGGCCGGCCGTGCGCTGGCCAGGCGCTTGCCCGCGGGCCGGCGATCACGAACCATCGGCCACACGGAATATCGACGGAACCCACCATGCGCGCTGTCATCCTGATTTTCCTGGCCATCATGCCGCTTTACGGCATTGCCCGGGCCGCCGACACCGGCCGGCCGACCGTGCTGATCACCGGCGCCAACCGCGGCATCGGCTTCGAGTTCGTGCGCCAGCTCGCCGCGCGCGACTGGCGTGTGATCGCCACTGCGCGGAACCCGGAATTGGCCGACGCGCTTAACGCGCTGGCCGCCGAAAACCCGAACATCCTGGTGGAAAGACTCGATGTCACCGATCACGCCGGCATCGACGCACTCGCCGAACAGTACCGCGATCAGCCCATCGACCTGCTGCTGCTCAATGCGGCCATGGGCCCGACGCCACAGACCGCCGGGCGGCGGCTGGCGAAGCTCGATTTCGACGTGGCCACGCAGAGTTTTGCGGTCAACAGCATCGGGCCGATGAAAGTCGCGCAGGCCTTTTTCGAACAGGTCGCAGCGTCGGACAAGAAACTGATCGCCGCGATGTCCAGCGACAGCGGCTCCTTCGTCGCCGGCTCCCAGGCTCCGGTGCTGTTCCACTACAAGGCCAGCAAAGCGGCACTGAATATGTACATGCACACGCTGGCCTTCGAGACGCCGCGCCATGGCGTAACTGCGGTCATGCTGCACCCGGGGCTGGTCGGCACCAACGACATGCTGGCGCGCTTCCCCGGCGCGCTGAAAACCGAAGACAGCGTGAGCCAGCTGCTCGCCGTGATCGATAATCTGACCCCGGCCGATAACGGTCGTTTTATCGACTACCGCGGCGAAACCATGCCCTGGTAGGTAGAATCGCGGCCCGTGAATACGCTCGAACTATTACTCTCTCGCGGCGATGCCGCGGCCCCGGCGCTAAGCGCCCCGGGCCGCCCGGCGCTGAGCTACGACGCCCTGCGCGCCCAGCTCGCCGCGACCGTGACCCGACTCAACGAACTCGGCATCGGCCGCAACGACGCGGTCGCGATCGTGCTGCCCAACGGCCCGGAAATGGCCTCGGCTTTCGTGTGCATGGCCGGCGCCGCGACCACCGCGCCGCTGAACCCGGCCTACACGGCAGACGAACTGAAGTTCTACCTGGAAGACCTGGAGGCGAAACTGCTGGTAGTGGCGGCCGATGACCAGACGCCGGCCAGCGATGCGGCGGCGGCACTCGGCATCCCGGTCGTCAAGCTGGTATTCGACGACGCCGGGCCCGCCGGTGCCTTTACGCTCGAAGGCGACACCGGCCTGCCGGCGAAGGACGACGGCGCCGCGGACGCGGACGACATCGCGCTGGTTCTGCACACCTCCGGTACCACGTCGCGCCCCAAGATCGTACCGCTGAGCCAGGACAACGTCTGTGCGTCGGCCCAGCACATTGCCGAGAGCCTGGCGCTGACGCCGCAAGATATTTGCCTGAACGTAATGCCGCTGTTCCACATTCACGGGCTGATCGCCGCGGTGCTCAGTTCGCTGCAGGCGGGTGCGAGCATCTGCTGCACGCCGGGCTTCAATGCGCTGCAGTTCTTCGCGTGGATGCAGGAAGCAAAGCCGACCTGGTACACCGCGGTACCGACCATGCACCAGGCAATCCTGTCGCGCGCACCGCGCAATAGGGACATCATTGCGGCCAACCCGCTGCGACTGCTGCGCTCATCATCGGCTTCGCTGCCGCCGCAGGTGATGGCCCAGCTGGAAGAAACTTTCGACGCGCCGGTGATCGAGGCCTACGGCATGACCGAAGCCGCGCACCAGATGGCCTGTAACCCGCTGCCGCCTCGCGAGCGCAAGCCCGGCAGCGTCGGCGTTGCGGCCGGGCCGGAAGTCGGCGTGATGGATGAGTCCGGCGAGCTGCTCGCGACTGGCGAGATCGGCGAGATTGTCATCCGCGGGCCGAACGTGACCAGCGGCTATCGCAACAACCCGGAGGCCAACGCGTCGAGCTTCACGAACGGCTGGTTCCGCACCGGCGACCAGGGCGTGATCGATGCGGAGGGTTATCTCAGGCTGACCGGTCGCCTGAAGGAAATCATCAATCGAGGCGGGGAGAAGATATCGCCGCGTGAAGTCGACGAGGTGCTGATGGATCACCCGGCCGTTTCGCAGGTCGTGACCTTCGCGGTACCGCACGCGAAGCTGGGCGAGGATGTCGCCGCCGCGGTGGTGCTGAAGGAAGGCGAGCAGACCGACGAGCGCGCACTGCGCGACTTTGCGGGGCAGCGCCTGGCAGACATGAAGGTGCCGCGCAAAATCCTGTTCCTGGAAGAAATCCCGAAGGGCGCCACCGGCAAGCTGCAGCGCATCGGCCTGGCCGAAAAACTCGGGCTGGCCTGAAGCGCTTGACGATCACCCGATGAAGATCTGCATCTACGGAGCCGGCGCCATTGGCGGTTATCTCGGCGCCGAACTGATTGCCGCCGGTTACGACGTCACGCTGATTGCGCGCGGCGCCCATCTCCATGCGATGCGCAGCAACGGCCTGACGCTGGAGATCGGCGGCGAGCGCAAGACGGTCGAGGTCAGAGCGACCGACGACCCGGCTGAAGCAGGCCCGCAGGACTACGTGGTCATCACGCTCAAAGCGCATTCCGTCTCTCCGATCGTCGAGCAGATGCTGCCGCTGCTGCACGACGATACCGCGGTGGTCACCGCGCAGAACGGCATCCTGTGGTGGTACTTCCACGCGCTGGAAGGTCCTTATGAAGGCCGGCGGCTGGAGATCACCGACCCGGGCGGCAAGATCTGGGACACGCTGGGCCCGCAGCGCGCGATCGGCTGCGTGGTCTACCCGTCCTGCGAAATCGTCGAGCCGGGTGTGATCCGGCACATCTCCAGCAATCGTTTCATGCTGGGCGAACCCGACGGTTCGAAGTCGGACCGGGTGAAAGCGCTGTCGCGCGCGTTCACCGACGCCGGCATGAAGGCACCGGTGCGCCGGAAAATCCGCGACGATATCTGGTTCAAGCTGCTGGGCAATACGACCTTCAACCCGGTCAGCGTGCTGACCGGCGCGACGCTGGGTGCCATGGGCCACGACCCGGCGACACGCGGCCTGATCCGCAGCATGATGATCGAGGCGGAAGCCGTCGGGTGCGAACTCGGCGTCCAGTTCGCAATGGACATCGACAAGCGCATCGACGGCGGCGCCGCGGTCGGCGACCACAAGACCTCGATGCTGCAGGACTTCGAAGCCGGCAGGCCGCTGGAGCTGGACGCGCTGGTCGGCGTGGTCAGCGAACTGGGCCGGATGGTCGGCGTGCCGACACCGAACATCGACCTGGTGCTCGGGCTGGTGCGACTGCGGGAGCAGAGCGGCCAAAGCTGATCGTCGCCATTGATTCAGCCCGGTTCGCGGCAGTGTGCCGGCCGGCCCGCCTTCGCACTACAGAAGCCGGTTACAGCGCCGGGGCCGCAAGCCGCGACAGGCTGACGCCGAAGCGCCACCAGAATGGTTTGTCGTCCAGCGAATCGGCCTCGATGATCTTGGCATGTGCGAAATCCGCTTCGAACATTTGCTCCATTTCGCGCGCGAAAGCGACGTCATCGATGACTGCCGTGACCTCGAAGTTCAGGCGAAATGACCGGTTATCGAAGTTGGCGGTGCCGACGGTCGAGATATGGTCATCGATCAGCATGACCTTCGAGTGCAGGAAGCCGGGCTGATAGGCATAGAAGCGAATACCCAGATCACGCAACTGGTCGATGTAGTAAAACGCAGCCAGGAACACCGGCAGGCTGTCGGGCTTGCCGGTGGTGATGATGCGAACATCCACGCCGCGCAGCGCGGCCAGCTCCAGCGCCTTGATCACCGCCTCGTCGGGTACGAAGTACGGCGCGGATATCCAGGCCCTGTCGGTGGCAGCGTTCAGTGCGGTGACGAACATCAGCCCGGCCGTCTCCAGCCGCTGGGTTGGCGCCGACGGCAGGATGCTTGCCTGGATATCTGAATTTTCTGCCGGCCGGGGTTGCCAGCGGACCTGCGGCAATTCGCGGGTGGCCCAGTACCAGTCAGACAGGATGACCGACTGCAGCTGCATGACGACCGGGCCCTGCAGCCGCAGGTGAGTATCCCGCCAAGGGCTGAACTCAGGATCCAGGCCCAGGTACTCGTCGCCTACATTGTGCCCGCCGACCCAGCCGGTCACTCCGTCGACCACCACCATCTTGCGATGGTTGCGAAAATTCAGCTGGAAACGATTACGCGCACCTTGCGTCGGCCTGAATGAGCTCACGCGGACGCCAGCCGAGCGTAGCGCCGAGAGGTAGCTCTTTGGCAGCCCCTGGCTGCCTATCTCGTCATACAGAAAGAACACTCGCACCCCGGCCGAGGCGCGCTCGATCAGTGTCTGCTGCATGCGCCGGCCGAGGCCGTCGTCGTGGAACATGTAGAACTGAACGAGCACATAGTCTTCCGCAGCAGCTACGCCCTCGAAAATACTGTCGAATGTGGCCTTTCCGTCGATCAGCAGTTCGGCGCTGTTGCCGCGGGTCATCGGCAGGCCGGAGAGCTCGGCCAGCGCACGGTAATAGCCGCGAGCGTCGGTGCCGACCGCTTGCCAGGGCTCGAGCTCGCTGCGAAATTCCGCGATCAGTCCGTCGATTTCGTCTTTGCGCTGCTCGTAGGCTTCGACCCCGCCCTCGAACCTGCTGCGCCCGAACACCAGGTAGGCGGGCACCGCGGCGAAAGGAAACGAGGCCAGCGAGACCGCCCAGGCCACCGCTCCCTGGGCGGTGCGGGCGCTCATTACGGCCTCGACCGCAAACGCCGCACCGAGAGCGTAGAAAGTCGTGACGGTGATCGCTATTAGTCGGGATTTCGCGGCCTTCATGACGTTTCCGGGATTTGCCTGCGTGGTCGACTAATTGTCGCCGCCGAGCCGCGCGAGGTCACGCCTGCGGTAACCGGCGCGGCCCGGTGGATCGACGGCACCGCTCATGTGCTGACCGCTGCGCCCCTTGCGCCCGCCGCGTGGATCAGCGGCGCTTGACACCCGGGCCGCGCCGGGCCCTATGCTTCGCCCTCGTTGTAAAGGAAGAGCACCATGCCGCCGATCGCAGGCCCGAGCGAAATCGCCAGTCGTTATTCATTATTGCTGCCCGAGGCCGTACCGGGCGTGGTCAACGGCCGACGCCTGCCGGTGCGCGACGATGCACACCGCATCGAGCACCACTATCCCGGTACCGGCGAGAAGCTGTACGACGTCGTGGAAACCAGCGTCGAGGAGGTCGACCAGGCAGTGCTGGCCGCGCGCGCGGCGTTCGACGAGGGCAGCTGGGCGCGCCTGGCGCATCGCGATCGCAAGCGCATGCTGCGGCGGGTGATCGACGTGCTGGAAGCGCACAGCGAAGAACTCGCGGTGCTGCAGGCGCTGGACGTAGGGCTCCCGCTGTCGGGGCTGAAGGGCATGCATATGCCACGCACGCTCGAGAACTTCGATTTCTTCATCGAGGTGGCCGGCACTGCGGCCGGGCAGGCCTTTACGCAGACCGGCGACTACCTGTCGGTGGTGACCCGTGAACCGGCCGGCGTCGCGGCGATCCTGTCGCCGTGGAATGCGCCGCTGGTGCTCTCGTCGATGAAGCTAGCGGCCGCGCTGGCACTGGGCAACACGGTGGTGATCAAGCCGTCGGAGTTTGCGCCGAATTCGCTGCTGCGTTTCATCGAGCTGCTGCACGAAGCCGACCTGCCCCCCGGTGTCGTGAACCTGGTCAACGGCCGCGGGCCGGTGACCGGCCAGGCGCTTACCTCGCACCCGGGCGTGGACGTGATCGGTTTCATCGGCGGCACCGCGACCGGCAGCGCGATCATGTCCAGCGCTGCCGCGACGATCAAAAAAGTCGGGCTGGAACTGGGCGGCAAGTCGGCAAACATCGTGCTGGCCTCGGCCGACTTCGAACAGGCGGTCGACGGCTCGCTGCTGGCGATTCTGACCGGCAGCGGTCAGCAGTGCCTGGCCGGCTCACGAATCCTGATCGAGCGACCGATCGCGGACGAGTTCGTCGAGCAGTTCACCGCGCGCATGCGCAACATCCGCATCGGCGACCCGTTCGACGCGGACACCGAGCTCGGGCCGATGGCCTTTGCCGCACACCGCGACAAGGTGCTGTCGTATGTCGGTATTGCCGAGAGCGAAGGTGCAAAGCTGTTGTGCGGCGGCAAGGCGGCCGAAGGTTTCGGCGACGGCTACTTCATCGAGCCGACCGCGGTGATGGCGGCATCCAACCAGTCGCGGGTCTGCCAGGAAGAGATCTTCGGCCCGTTCGCCAGCCTGCTCATCGTCGACAGCGTCGACGAGGCGGTGCGCATCGCCAATGAATCCGACTTCGGACTGGTCAGCTACCTGTGGTCACGTGACCTGCCAACGGTGATGGACGCGGCGCGTCGTATCCAGGCCGGCACCGTGTGGGTCAACACGCCGCTGGCCCGCGACCTGCGCGCACCCTTCGGCGGCTACAAACAGTCGGGGCTGGGGCGCGACGGTCTGCAGGCCTCGGTCGAGCTGATGACCGAGGAAAAGACCATGATGGTGCCGACCGGCACGCTGAACCTGCCGAAGCTGGGCGCTTAAGTAAGGTCGCCCAGGAGCTTCTCGATCAGCTCCATGCTCGCCTGCTGACGCTGCCGGGTCGCTTCCGGCGGCGCCTGGAACTCGTCGACGGCTTCGGTCGACAGCAGGTCGTGCTTTTCCAGCAGTAACTCGTGGCTGTGCAGGCGGTCACGCAGCACGCTGACTTCCATCGCCAGTCGCAACAGGGCTGCGACCAGCTGGTCCGGCGTGAGTTCGTCGATCTGGCGCGGGCGCGCCAGCTTCTCGGGATTCGGTGCGGTCGACATCAGGCCGCCGCCTTGCTGCCGCCGAAGATATGGTACTCACCCTGGCCCAGCGGGTCCCAGTCGGCAAACGCCCGGTCTTCGTCGAAGCCTGCCTTGATCAGCTCGTCGCGCATGCTCATGTCGACGTAACCGGTCCAGAACGGTTCGCCGTTGTTTATCACCTGCCAGTCGTTGGTGACCTGCTTCGGAATCGACAGGCGCGCCGGCTGGTAGGGCGTGTCGCCGTTCAGGAACACGCCGCCCGGCGCCAGGATGCGGTTCGCCTCGCGCATGATCGCCGGCAGGATGTCGTGCCAGGTTTCGTGGAACAGGATATGCGACATGACCAGGTCGAAGTGCCCGTCCGGGAAGCCGGTAGCACGCGCATCGGCCTGGCGGTAGTTGACCGCAAAGCCGCAATCCTCGGCCCAGGTGTGCGCGAAGCTCAGCAGCGGCGCGGCAATATCGACACCCCATACCTCTGCGTCCGGGAAAGCTTCTTTGTAGGCCAGCGTTTCGACGCCGGCACCGCAGCCGAGATCCAGGATGCGTTTCGGTTTGAGGTCCGGGTAGCGGCGCTTCAGCGCACCCAGCAGGTAGCGGCCCATGCCGGGCTCGCCAACATTGGCGCCGGTCCCCAGGCCCTTCGCGTTGCGATACAGCTCGATGGTGCCGAAATAGTGCAGCCCGGTGAGCAGGCCGTCTTCGACCTCGTCGTCGAAATAGCCGCCGGGCTGGCGGTGGATTTCGATGTCGCGAATCGGTTCCGGGATCTCGAGATCCGGGTTCAGTTCGAGACGGCCAAGCGTCTGTCCTTTCTCGATGTCCTGGCGACGCCTGGCAAAGTCAGGCAGCACGCGCTCGCAGGTCTCGCCGACGGTTTCCCACATCAGGTCCTGCGACACGAAAGTGGCCGCACCCCAGACGCCAAAGGTGTGGTTATTCGCGAAGGCGGCATTGCCCTCTTCGCGGTTCTGCGGCGGTTGGCCGTGCTCGCGCGCATAGGCCGGGCCGATTTCGCTTTCATATTCGGCTGCCAGGCGCTGTTCCAGCGGGCCGTTGACATAGCCTTTCAACGCGCCTACGAAAGCCTGCCTTGCGGCTTCGTCGTGGGTCGGTCGATAGGTCTGGCGTAAGTTCTGCTTGTCACTCATTGGTAGCAGTTCTCCGGGAGAAGTTGACTTCGTAGTAGCTGTTTTCGTGGTTCGTCGCGATCCCGATTTAATGCCGCGGGGATTCAGTCGGCCATGGTCGCGCCGTCGCGCTGGTCGAGACAGGCCGCGACCAGCAGTGCGAAGCCGCCGGCGTGGAACACCGCTGCGGCCAGCGGGATCGCGGTGAGCTCGAAGATCAGCACGCAGGCCACGGCCATCATCCAGGTGCCGCCCAGGTAACTGGCCAGCATCGGCCTTGCGATCACGCGAGCGAATCGCCAGTAGAGCAGCCCCGCTGCTATCACGACGAAGGCGAACTTGACGACGGCCATGTACCGCATCAGACGGGCCAGCTCGGCATCGGCCAGCCAGTCAGGGTCGGGGCTGGCCAGCGCAAACACAGCCAGCATGGCCAGCAGTGTGCCGCCGATCAGCAGCCCGAAAAAGGCGCTGCGCTGGCGCGGTGCAGCCGGCGCATCGAGCAGCATTGCGTTGCCGTTCGCGTTGATCGCTGAGCGCTTCACTGATCAGTCAGGGACATCAACAAAGGATTCGACTAACGCTTGCGGTCGTAGGGCTTCTGCCCTGGCGAGCCGTCGACCTTGTTCACATCGAAGCCGAGGAACTTCCAGCCGGCCTTGCCGTCGTTGACTTCTTCCTCGGGTATCGCGCTTGCGTCAGGGCCCTGTTCTTCCGTGACCGCGGCGGCGGTCGCAGTCGCCGCCGTGGCTGCGGCCGCGCTGTCCACGACCGGTTCTTCCGCCATCGCCGTTGCGGCCGATGTGGCTTTCACGCAGGCAGCGCCTGCCGCACGGCGCGCAATGGCCTCGGCGCGATCGTCCCAGTCCGGTTCACCCGCGCGCAACTCGGCCACCGTGGCGGCAACGATGTCGCTGCAGTCGTCGGCCGCAGCGGGCAGGGTGAACGCGGCCAATAGAGCCGCGCAAAAACTCAGTACACGCATGGCAGGTCTCGGCAAAAACGGCCGGTGAGTATAAGCGATCGCCGGCGCCGCAGCGCCGCGCTTGTTCAGCGCACATCAAAGGTGCGCGGAGGCAGCCAGCTGCACCCGGATAGCGCAGCGCCCGGGTCCTCACCGCGCATTCCCGTTCCAGATGCATTGATTTCGGGCATCACGCCGCTTGGCCCGGAATTTGCATTCCGGTGGGGGTCCAGCCGTCCGCGGGGGAACAACTGTTGCGGACGGGGTGTAACGAACCAGGAGTGATACTAAAATGAAAACGATCAAGCGCCTTGCGCTCGCGTCCCTGCTGGCGGGGTCGACGATCACGCCACAGGCCTATGCCAACGATTTTTCCGCCAACGTCACGGTAACTAATAACTACATCTGGCGCGGGCTTACACAGACCGAGAATAACCCTGCGGTGCAGGGCGGCGTCGACTGGACCAGCGACTTTGGTCTTTATGTCGGCACTTGGGTATCGAACGTCAGCTACGCTCCGGCCGGTGTGTTCAATTACGAGAACGACCTGTATGCCGGCTTCGCCGGCGGCAGCGACACGTTCAGCTGGGACGTCGGCTACCTGTATTACAACTACGACGAAAATGCGAACTTCGACTTCGGCGAGATCTACGGGGCCATCAACATCTATGGTCTCAACCTGTCGCTGAATATCCTCGCCAATACGGAAGCGAAAGAGAGCGACTTTCCCGATGCGAACGGCAATCCAGCCGACTTCGGCTTCGGCAGCGCGTACTACGTAGCGGCTGACTACGCGTTCAGCCTCTTCGGCGGGCTCGATCTCGGCCTGCACGTCGGTTATCACGACGGCGATTTCGTCGAGGCATTCAATATTGTCGACGGCGGCTACGCCGACTGGAACATCTCCCTGTCGCGAGGTGGCTTCTCGCTCATGCTCACCAACTCGACCGCCGGCGGCGAGGCAGCTGACATTTTTGGCCTGGACAACGACCAGCCGAAGATTGTTGTCTCGTATACCGTCGATTTCGACCTGCTTTCTGACTAATCAG
The DNA here is from genome assembly GCA_965601985.1 of uncultured Chromatiales bacterium. Lineage (GTDB taxonomy): Bacteria > Pseudomonadota > Gammaproteobacteria > Steroidobacterales > J054. The sequence goes on from CBFCXA010000027.1 coordinate 10,072, forward strand.
CGAAGGGGACAGGCTTAAGCCTGTCCCCTTTGCTTGAACCAGCTTCGTAGCGGATTGGGGACAGGCTTAAGCCTGTCCCCGTTTGGCTGGCCGGGCCCACTTCTCGTCAAACGCCCAGACCTCCTCGAAGCCAATCAGCTTGCAGGCATCGCGGAAGTTGAACACCGAAGCATCCGGCGCCGGCGTGTGGCCGGTGTCGTTAAGATTTCTCAGTGCGCCGTCGATCGCGGCCAGCGCGTGCAGCGGGCTCATCGCCGGGTAGATCGCGCAGGCTACGCCCATCTCTGCCAGTTCAGCTGCGCTGAGAATCGGCGTGTCGCCGCCCTCGACCATGTTGAGCAGAATCGGCGTATCGAGCTGCTTGCAGGATGCGACCATTTCCTCGCGGCTTTCCAGGCCTTCGAGAAAAATCAGGTCGACCCCCTCTTCGGCGAAGGCATGAGCGCGGTGCATGGTTTCCTGGAAGCCCTCGCCCTTGCGCGCATCGGTGCGCGCGACGATCAGCAGGTTCTCATCGCGCCTGGCATCCAGCGCGACTTTCAGCCGATCGCGCATTTCGCCGACCGTAACCAGGCGCTTACCCGGCGTGTGCCCGCACTTTTTCGGGAATTCCTGGTCTTCAATCTGCACGCCGGTTACGCCGGCATCTTCGTAGCCCCGTACGGTGTGGTGAACGTTCAAAAGCCCGCCGTAGCCGGTGTCGGCGTCGGCAATTACCGGCGCGTCGCTGACCTCGACCAGCCGCGAGATGCGCTGGAGCATGTCGGTATAGGTCGCGATGCCGGCATCCGGGATGCCGAGGTAGGACGCCATCATCCAGAAGCCAGGCGCGTACACGCAGTCGAAGCCGATTCGGTTGATCAGCAGCGCGGTGAGCATGTCGTAGGCGCCGGGCGCCATGAAGAACTCGCCTGCTTCGAGCTTGCGGCGAATTGCGGGATCAGCCATGTGGAGCTCCAGAAAGAGAAATGAGAGAAAGTATCCGAGAGAAAGTATCCGGGTTTATTTTTCGGGTGTATTTTTCGCCGGCGTCAGGCCGGCTCGGCCGCAGTGCGCATCTCGCGCAGCTGCTCCGAGGTTAACCGATAGCGCAGCAGGATCGGGATCGCGACCAGGCTAAGCCCGGCCGGCACCAGCGATGCGGCAACACGCACGGCCAGCAAAGCACTCTCAGGCTGATCGGCCGCGGCAACCTGGCCTTTCACCAGGCCGAAGATGCTCAACAAGCTGCCCACGACCAGCGGCCCGATCGCACCGCTGAGTTTTTCGATGGTGGTGAACACACCGCTGTACACGCCGTCGTTGTCCGCACCGCTGGTCAGGCTGCCGTATTCCATCGTGTCCGGCAGCAAAGCAAGCCCGGCCAGCAGCGTGCCGGTGGACGCGAAGCCGATGAACACCGCACGCACGTACAGCCAGTAAGCGGCCTCTTCCGGCGTCCAGACGAACCAGCTCGCCACCGCGAGCGCGTACCAGATGCAGATCAGGATGAACACGTCGCGTTTGCCGAAGCGGCGCATCAGCGCGCGCCAGAAAGGGATAGAGGCCAGCCCGCACACCGAAAACGCCAGCAGGTAGTTGCCGATCTGCCCGGTCGAGAAACCCAGCACGTAGCGGAACAGGTACGGCGTGCTGGCGAGCACGCTGGCCAGCGCGACCAGTTTGCAGAGCTTCACCGCCATCAGCAGCAGGAACGGGCGATTGCCCGCAATGAGGCGAAACTGCGTGAATAGCTGAGTCAACACGGCCGGCTCGTCGTCGGCCGGCGGGTTGCCCGGGCGATCGCTGCCGGCAGTCGAGAAAAATGCCCACAGCCCCGAGACGACGGCGAACGCAGCGTACACCACGCCCATCCAGAAATACCCGGTCGCACCTTCGCCGGCCCAGGTGACGATTTTCGGCCCGAGGTAGGAGCTGGCCAGGATGCCGCCGGTCAGAAACAGCACGCGGTAAGACATCAGCTGCGTGCGCCCGTCGTAGTCCTGCGCCAGCACCGGCGGCATGGCCATGTAGGGGACCGCGAAAATGGTGTAGGCAGTCGCATGCACCAGCAGCAACAGCCCGATCAGGCCGACGGTCGCGGCGGTCGAGGCCAGCGGCTGGACGGAGAACAGCAGCGCAAACGACGGGCCGAGCAGCAGCGCGCCGATCAGCAGATAAGGCCGCCGCGCGCCCCAGGGGTGGCGCGTGCGGTCGCTGATTGCACCCATCAGCGGATCGGTGAAGGCGTCGTAGATCTTGGTGACGAACAGCAGCGCTCCGGCCACTACCGGCTCGATACCGACGATCGAAGTCAGGAAGAACAGACCGAACAGCGCCAGCCCGTTATACAGCGTTCCGGTGCCCAGCGAGCCGGTGCCCCAGCCCAGCTGCGCGCCGAGTCCGACGGCTCGGGATGTACTCACGCTGCCGCGGGGTAGGCGATCGAATAGCCTTCGCGATCGAGCCGACGCAGCAGGTAAAAACCACCCAGCTTGCCGTAGTTGATGCGCACATCTTCGTCGAGATACACGATGTCCGAGTGCAGCGCCGGCGGGCGGAACTCCTTGCGCAGGGGCTCATCCGGGTCGAGTCCGAACTGCTCGCGCAGTTCGGCATCCGACTGGCCGTCGGCGCCGTTCAGCGACACGCCGGAAAAACTCACCTGGAAGCGTTTCGGGTCTTCCGGGTCTTCGCTGTAGTTGCCCTCGACCACGATGATCGCATTGGCGCTGCGGTCTTCGTTCTGGACGAAGACCACGTTGTTATAGGCCTGGGTCTCGGACAGGATCTCCTGGGTAATCTCGTTAACGTGCACCGGCACCATCGGGAAATTACCGAAGCTCTGCACGGCCAGCGTGGTGGTGTGTTTCATCGGCTGGTCGTCGGAGTGTTTGGCGCCGAAACTGGTGAACAGGCTCTCCCAGACACCCTCGACCTGGTCGGTGTGGCGGATCGGCTCGGGCACCGGCGTCAGGGTGGTCAGCTCGTCGAGCATGGATTTCAGACTGGCCTTATCGGATTCGTTGATCAGCACCGTCGGGTCCAGGTCGGCCACGAAGGCCAGGATCTTGTTCTTGAGCGTGGTGCGCCGGTCCATCCTGATTACCTCGATTCATGGTCTTCGCGGGAAGAAGCGGGAGTTTAGTCGCAAACGGCGTGCCGCGGCGGGCGTCGCCTGGCCGCAACCATGCATACCGCGCATAGTGGGTGGCGTAGTTTGGATGGACGAAGCGGGATCAATTGGTTAAGTTACCGCGACGCAACTCCTGTGTCCGGGTGGGGGCCGTTTTGCCCGTTAGGCGTAGAGACCGGGAGTTCTCAGGGTGTAGCTAAATAGCAACGGTGGTGCGGGCACGCCCGCTTCGAAAAGTTTCCAGGGGAGAATCCAGCAAATGAGATC
>CBFCXA010000028.1:0-13241 GCA_965601985.1 uncultured Chromatiales bacterium
GGGCTTCATCGACCAGAACTACCTGGTGCTGGCGCCGGGAGTGTCAATACCCGAGCCGGACTTCACCAACAGCGGTGAAGTAAATGCGAACCTCCGCCAGGAAAAAGACACCAACTGGTACAAGCGCACCTATGCGCGTGCATCGCTACTGTGGGACATCAACGACCGTCTGGAAACGACCTTCAACTATTACTACCAGAACCAGGATGTGGGCGGCCGCCAGGTCAATCACGCCGACAGCCTGAACGTCATTGCCCAGGATCAGGGCGTCGAGATTCCGCGTGGCTACACCGACAACGGCCACCGCGTGCTGGAGCCGGACGAGCGCACCAACCAGATCTTCAACCTGGACGTGATTGCAGATCTCGGTTTTGCCGAACTGACTTCGGCCACCGGCTATATCGATTTCGAGGAGAATAGCCAACGTGACCAGACCGACCTGCTGCTGACTTTTGGTTACACCTACGCAGACTTCCCGAACTTCACCGCGTTTACCACCGACCCGCTGACGGAAGAGACCTTCACCCAGGAAATCCGCCTGGTGTCGACCAGTGACGGTCCGCTGACCTGGATCGGCGGTTTCTTCTTCCGCGACCAGACGGAAGAGCAGCTGAGCCTCGAGTTCACGCCAAACCTGTACGGATTTGCCGGCGTACCGGAGGTACCCCAGGTCATTCAGCGCTACGGCGCTTTCGGCGACGAAATCGAATACATCCAGGACCAGACCATCGAATTTACGGAGTGGGCACTGTTCGGCGAACTCGGCTTTCAGGTCACCGACCGCTTCGAAGCGCTGGTTGGCGTGCGCTGGTTCGAGGTCGACAGCAACTTCCGCAGCGCCATCGGCTTCCCGCTATTCAACCAGGTGCTGGGGATCGACCCGAACGACTCAGCGAATCAGATCTGGCTGAACGAGAGCGAGGCCGGCGGCAAAATCAACGACCTGATCTTCAAGCTGAACGCGTCCTACCAGTTCATGGATGACCTGATGGGCTACTTCACCTTCAGCCAGGGTTACCGCAACGGCAGCACCAACGGCATCATCGACTGTTCCGAGATCCCCGCACCGAACCCGAACGTGGTCTGCGGAACCCCCGACCAGTTGCTGTATCAGCCGGATACCACGGACAACTATGAACTTGGCATCCGCAGCCAATGGCTGGACCAGAGCATGACCCTGAACGCGGCGCTCTTCTACATCCAGTGGAACGACGTGCAGGTCGCTACCACGTCCTTCAGCGGCGGCTTCCCGATCGTGGTCAACGGCAAGTCCGCGGAGAGCAGCGGCGTCGAGATAGACTTTAACTGGCAGATCACAGACAACCTGCTGATGCGTTCAGGTTACTCTTTTACGGCTGCCAAACTCGCAGAGGAAGCGCCGTTACTCGCCGACGGCAACGCGCGCAAGGGTGACCGTCTGCCCGGCTCGCCGGAACACCAGGGCTCGCTGTTTTTCGACCTGAACCTGCCGATCAATTCGGCGGTCGAGTTTGTCGGCAGCTACGGCTTCACAGCGCAGTCCGACGTGTTCACCGACATCGGCACCGGCAGCACCTGCTGCCGGGTCGAGGGCGCGGAGGCATTGAGCGGTTTCACTGTGCATTACCTGTCGTTGGGCCTGCGCGGCGACCAGTGGGAAGCAACCCTGTTTGCCGACAACTTGTTGAGCGAGGAAGCCGTGACGGGTGTGCGCCCCAACCGCACGCTGATTGGCCGCGCCGGCGGCGGCGCCAACTACGCTTTCCGGCGCTATTTCAACTACGTGATCACGCCGCGCATCGTTGGCCTCGACCTGCGCTACCGCTTCTAGGCCAACACCGGTGCTACCTGCGATATCGGCCGGGCCTTGTCCCGGCTGATATCATTTTGGGCGTGGCCGAAGTCTATTCTTCCTCCGTCGCCGAGACCCACCGTGCCGCCGAACAGGCGCTGCGCCAGCGGCGTTTCGAAGATACCGAGCGACTCTGCGGTGAACTGCTGCGCTCCACACCGCGCGACGCCCATGCGCTGTTCCTGCTAGGGGTAGCCGCGGCCGAGCGCAGGCAGATTCCCAAAGCGCTGCAGGCCCTGCAGCAGGCGGTGCTGCTGGAACCGGAACGCGCCGACTATCTTGCCCAGTTCGCCCGCTACCTGTCTGCCGCGAAAGCCGACAAGCAGGCCATGCAGATCGCCCGGGCAGCCATGCAGCTGGACAGCAGCGACCCGCTGGTGCTGGATACCCTGGGCTGCGTATTCAGCCGGGCCGGCGATCACGAAACCGCGCTGGTCAACTTTCGCCAGGCCACCGCGATCAAGCCCGATCATGCGGACTTCCAGTTCAACCTGGCCGCGTCGCTGAAATTCACCGGTGAGCTGGACGCAGCAGAACAGGCTTACGAAGCCGCCATCGCGGCCGACCCTAGCAACGCGCGCGCACACTGGGCACTGGCCAACCTGCGCCGGCAGTCGGACGAGGTCAATCACGTCGCGCGGCTGCAGGCGCTGCTCGAGGACGACGGCAATGTCGATGACAGGCTGTACCTGCACTACGCGCTGGCCAAGGAACAGGAAGACCTGGGTGACTACGCGTCCGCTTTCGAAAACTGGGCACGCGCCAATTCCTCCAAGCGTGCGACGCTGGACTACGACGTCGCGCAGGACGAGGCCCTGTTCGACGCGCTGATCGCGAAGGGCGAGGCCGGCTCGACAGACCGCGCGGGCGAGCCCAGCGCCGAACCGATTTTCGTCCTGGGCATGCCACGCACCGGAACCACGCTGACCGAGCGCATCCTGTCCAGTCACTCGCAGGTCTACTCGGCCGGAGAACTGGAGAACTTCGGGTTGATCCTGAAGCGTGCAACCGGCAGCCGCTCCGCTCGCATCCTCGACGAGGAGACGATCGAGAAAGCGGCAGCGCTGGACTGGTCCGCGATCGGCAAGCAGTACCTCGACAGCACGCGCCCGGCGACCGGCCACACCGCGCACTTCATCGACAAGACGCCGCTGAATTTCCTGCTCATCGGATTCATTCACCGTGCGCTGCCCAACGCACGGATCGTCTGCCTGCGCCGGCACCCGCTGGACACGGTGCTGAGCAATTTCCGCCAGCTGTTCGCGCTGCACTTCTCCTACTATAACTACGCCTACGACCTCGAGGACTGCGCCCGCTACTACCTGCTGTTCGACCGGCTGATGCGCCATTGGGACGAGCAACTGCCGGGCAAGGTACTACGGGTCGACTACGAGCAGCTGGTCGCCTACCAGGAGGCGCAGAGCCGGCGGATCGTCGCGCACTGCGGCCTGGACTGGGAGCCCGAGTGCCTGGCCTTCGAGAAAAATGCCGCGCCGGTCGCGACCGCCAGCGCGGTGCAGGTACGCGAGGGGCTGTACACGCGCGCGGTCGCACGCTGGAAACGCTACGAGCAGCAACTCGAACCGGCGCGCCGGATCCTCGAAAACGCCGGCATCGAGCTGTGAGCCAGGTCGACTGCATCACCGCGGTACTCGCGATACCGGCTATCGAGGAAGACGGAGAGCTGCGCGATGCGCGGCCTGGCGAAGCCGTGCTCGACGAGCATTTTGCGACGTTGTCCGAACGCTTCAGCGCACTGAACACACCGGGCGATGCGGGCGGGCGCCCGCTGGACGAACTGCTGGGCAGCTTCGTCGGCCAGCCGGTCAGCAGTCACGCGGTCGACTTCACCTACTACGAGAAAAAGGGTCTGGTCTACCCGGCGCTGGTGTTCAACACCGCCGGCATTACCAGTGCGGCGGGCGAGCCGCTGGCCGGACTGATCACCGAGCGCTTTCGCGACGCCAGCGCCCGTTCCGAACTCGCCGAATTACTGGGCCGTGCGCTAGCGGTCGATTGGGTCAGCGTGTTCACGACCTTCGGCCCGGCGAAACGGCAAGTCGACTAGTGGATTCGGGCGCCTATCTGGCCGCTTATCGTGGCGAATCCAGTGCCGGGCTGGATCTTTTGATCGCTGCGGTTCTGCTGATCGCGGTCGTGCTGGGTGTGCTGCTGTTCATCGAGCGCCCGAAGCACGACCCGAAGCTGCACAGCCCGCGCATGGCCTGGCTGCGCGCCGGCCTCTATTTCTGCGGGGTAATCGTGTTCGCCTGGCTTACCGGCGTGCTACCGGCACTGCTGGCGCAACCGCTGTTTACCGCGGCACAGCTGGCCGACCCGCGCTGGCTCGGGCTGACCGGTCTATGCTTTGGCCTGTTCGTCTGGGGCTACGTGATCTGGTGGCCGCGCGGCACGCTGACCCACGGACGCGACCGGCACTGGCTGGCCAGCGGGTTGTTCGGTCTCGTCTGGGGCAGTTGCGGTGCGCTGTTCCTGCTCTCGCTGTACGCGATACTCGGCGGCTTCGGCCTGCCGGCCTGGGGCGCGGCGCTGGCTATGCTGCCGATACTGACCATCTACAACATGAACTACCAGTCCGGCTGGTGGGACATCCACGTATCGCCGCCGCACAACATCCGCGCATGGAACGCGAAGAAGGTACTGGGTGCGCACAACCCGTTCCTGATCGCGACGCTGCTCTACCTGGTGCTGTTCGGCAATCTCGCGATCTTCGTTGCGCTGTACGCGCTGGCGCTGGCGGCGTCGTCAATCGCGATGCGCTTCCCGCCGTTCTGGGCGCCGGACGGCCCGCCGGTATCGCTGGAAACCGCGATCGGCAAATAGGCAGTGACGAGCCAGGTCCTGGAAATCTCGCCGGTCGGGCTGGCACTGGCCTTCCTGCCGGTGCTCGCCGTGGTCCTAGTGCTGATGCGGTGGTCGCTCGGCCCGGGCCGGGTCGGGTATGCACTGGCGCGCATGTTGCTGCAGCTGCTGGCGATCGGCTATGTACTGAACTTCCTGTTCGCAGCCGAGCAGAGCTGGATCATCGGCGCGGTACTGGCGATCATGCTGCTCGCGGCGAGCTGGATCGCGCTGCGTCCGGTGAATGCGCTGAGCCCCGGCAGCTATGCGCGCGCCCTGTTTGCGATCGCTATCGGCAGCCTGCCGGTTCTGCTGCTGGTCACGCAGTTCGTAATCGGCGTCGAGCCCTGGTTCTCGCCACAGTATGTGATTCCGCTCGGCGGCATGATCTTCGCCGGTTCGATGAACGCGGTCAGTCTGGCTGCAGAACGCCAGCAGGCGGAACTGGCCGCGGGTCGTGACCAGGTTGCAGCCTGTGAGGCCGGGCTGAACGCCGCGCTGATCCCGCTGATCAACTCGCTGCTCGCCGTCGGACTGGTATCGCTGCCCGGCATGATGACCGGCCAGGTACTGTCGGGCATCGATCCGCTGGTCGCGGCCCGCTACCAGATCGTGGTCATGTGCATGCTGTTCGGCGCATCGGGCCTGTCCGCCGCGTGCTATGTTTGGCTCGCTAGCCGGAGGGGATGAGAATGGAAGGCATCATCGGTCTGCTGATCCTTATCGCAGACATCTACGCAATCGTGAAAATCATCCAGAGCCCTGCCGAGACCCTGGCCAAGGTGGCCTGGATCGTCGCGGTCCTGCTCTTGCCGGTGATCGGGCTGATTGCCTGGTACCTGTTCGGTCCGGGCGGACGCGGCGGCTGAGCCGCGTGCCCGGCTCGCGACACCACCCACTGTGAGCCTGACGGATCTGCTGGCAGCGACCCTCGCGGTCGCGATCGGTTCCGTCGTACAGGCCGCGAGCGGCGTCGGTGCGGGTTTCCTGATGGTGCCGATGATCGCCTGGGTCAACATCGAGCTGCTGCCCGGGCCGATGATCTGCGGCAGCCTCGCGCTGTCGGGCGTGATGGCCTGGCGCGAACGCGGCGCGATCGACCAGGGCCGGCTGCCGGTGATTTTTTTCGGCATCCTGGCCGGCTCCGTAGTCGGCGCCTGGGTGCTGAGCCGGGTACCGGGCGAGCAACTCGGCATCGTTTTCGGCACGGTGATCCTGCTCGCTGTCGCACTTGCCGCTTCGGGTTTAAACGTTCCGCTGAACCGGACCAGCGCGCTGGTCTCCGGGACCATCTCCGGCGCTATGGGCGCCAGCAGCGGCATCGGTGCACCGATGCTGGCGATCCTGTATCAGCGCGAGAGCGGAGAGACCGTGCGCGCCACGCTGGCGCTGCTGTATACCGGTGCATCGCTGATGATCCTGGTGATTCTCGCGCTGTTCGGAGAGTTCGACGAAGTCGACCTGGCCAACGGCGTAGCCCTGATGCCGGGCTTCCTGTTCGGCTACTGGCTGGCCAACCGCTGGCGGCACAGGCTGGCCGGGCTGGGTTCGCGGGGCCCGGTGCTGGTGGTATCCGCGCTGGCCGCGGTGACGCTGATCCTGAAAAGCCTGGGCGTACTCTGAGCCGCTAGCGCATCGTGACCAGTTCTTCGGCGCTGGTCGGGTGAATTGCCACCGTGTCGTCGAAGTCTTTCTTGCACGCGCCCATGCGCATGGCCACCGCGAAGCCCTGCAGCATTTCGTCCGAGCCGGGGCCGATCAGGTGGATGCCGACAACCTTCTGCTCCGCGCCGACCGTGACCAGTTTCATGCGCGTCTTCGGCTTGTGTTCGGTCACGCCATTGAGCAGCGGCACGAACTCCGAGGTATACACCTGCACCGCATCGCCGTACTCGTCACGCGCCGCTTCTTCGGTCATGCCGCAGCTGCCAATCGGCGGGTGACTGAAGACCACGGACGGGATGTTGCCGTAGTCCAGGTAGCGACCTTCCATGCCGCCGAATACGCGGTCCGACAGGCGTCGACCGGCCGCAATGGCCACCGGCGTCAATGCCGCACGTCCGGTAACGTCGCCGATCGCGAAGATCCCCGGCACGTTGGTCGCCTGGTACTTGTCGGTCGGAATGAAGCCAGCGGCGTCGGTTTCCACGCCGGCGAGTTCCAGGCCCATGTCCTCGGTCTCCGGCACGCGGCCGATGGCCCAAAGCCAGGTGTCGAACGGACCTTCTTCGGCGCCGGTGCCCATGCGCACGTGAATGCCGTTGGCCATCTGCTGCAGGTGCGGGTCGCTGGTGCCGGACCAGCAGCGGATGCCGTCATGCTCCAGTGCTTCGAGCAGACCGCGCTGAATCATCTCGTCGAAGTCGCGCAGCACGCTGCCGTAGCGGAAGAACAGCGTGACCTCGGCACCCAGCGCATTGAGCATGCCCGCGAGCTCCACGGCGATATACCCCGCGCCGGCCACGCCGACGCGCCTGGGCAGGTCTTCCAGCTCGAAGAAACCGTCGGAGGTAATGCCCAGATCGGCACCGGGCAGGTTCGGTACCTTCGGGCGCCCGCCGGTCGCGATGATGATCTTGTCCGCCGAGAGCTGTCGCTTACCCACCGCCACCGTATTGTTCGCGGTGAAGCGTGCATCGCCGGCGATGCATTCGATGCCCTTATTGTCGAGGTTACGCGCGTAAATGCCGTTCAGCCGCTCGACATAAGCGTCGCGCTTCGCCTTCAGGGACGGCCAGTCATGCGCAATGGCACCCGGCAGCTCGAAACCGTACTCCCGCGCATCGGCAAATGCGTGCTGCAGCGTGGCCGCGTTCCACATTACCTTCTTGGGTACGCAGCCGACGTTTACGCAGGTACCGCCCAGCCGGGCACGCTCGATAACCGCAACGCGGGCGCCATATTCCGCCGCCCGCTGGGCCGCGGCCAGCCCGCCGCTGCCGCCACCGATGACCACCAGGTCGAAGTTTTCCACCATGCCGTATTCCGGGTCCGATTTCGCCGAAACGCAGTTTAAGCGAGCCCGAGGCCCTGTGATAGCATCGCGAGTCCGCCGGAACCTGCCGATACCGACGTGTCCAATCCCCTGCTAGAGCAAGACGGGCTGCCGCCGTTCAGCGCCATCCGGCCCGAGCATGTGCTGCCGGCCGTGACTCAGGTGCTGGACGAAAACCGCGCACGCGTGGCGGAAATCGTGAACGGCGCGCAGGGCGAAGACGCGTTTACCAACGGCGTGCTGGCGCTGGAAGAACTGGGCGATCGTCTGCACCACGTATGGTCGCCGGTCAGCCACCTGCATGGCGTGGCCAATACGCCGGAACTGCGTCAGGCCTACAACGAGTGTCTGCCGTTGCTGGCGCGTTACGAAACCGAAATGGCCCAGGACGAGCGGCTGTACGAGCTCTATCGACGCGCCAGCGACGAGCTGGCCGACGGTCGCGATACCGGTGCGATTCGGCTGCTGGAGCTGGCGCTGCGTGACTTTCATCTGGCCGGCGTCGACCTGCCGGCCGACAAGAAGCAACGTTTCAAAGAAGTCGTCGAAGAGCTGTCTCAGCTGCAGGCCAAGTTCGAGCAGAACCTGCTGGATGCAATGACCGCCTGGTCATATCACGAGGCCGACGCGGACAAGCTCTCCGGAATTCCCGCGCCGACGCTGGAACAGGCCGCCGCGCAGGCGCGCGACGCCGGGCGGGAGGGCTGGCTGTTCCATCTGGACCAGCCGACCTACGTCGCGATCGTCACGCATGCCGACAATCGCGACCTGCGCATGCGCTTCTACAAAGCCTGGGCGACCCGCGCGTCGGACCAGGCTGACGACACGGCCTTCGACAACAGCGAGATCATAGAGCAGATCCTGAAGCTCAGGCACGAAGCCGCGCAGCTGGTCGGCTTCGACAATTACGCCGAGTACTCTCTGGCCTCGAAAATGGCCGGATCGGTCGACGAGGTCCACGAGTTTCTCGACAAACTCGCGCTGCGCTCACACCAGGCCGCGCAAACCGAACTCAACGAGCTGGAACGTTTCGCCGGCCGCGGGCTGGCAGCCTGGGACATAGCCTACTACGCGGAAAAGCTGCGCGAAGAGCGCTATACAGTCTCGGATGAAGAGTTGCGGCCCTTCTTCCCGCTCGACACCGTGCTCACGGGCCTGTTCAAGCTTGTCGAGCAGCTTTACGGTCTGCGCATAGAACTGCAGCAGGAAGCGGACACCTGGAGCGGACAGGTGCGTTACTACACGCTGCGCAACGCGCAGGACGAATCGATCGGCGGTTTCTACACCGACCTTTTCGCGCGCAAGAACAAGCGCAGCGGGGCGTGGATGGACGAGTGCATCATCCGCAAGACGATCCGCGGCAATGCGCAGAATCCGGTCGCGCACCTGGTATGCAACTTTGCCGCGCCCACCGAGACCACGCCGAGCCTGCTCAATCACGACGAGGTGCTCACGCTGTTCCACGAGTTCGGGCACACGCTGCACCATGTACTCACGCGCGTCGGCTATCCGAGCATTTCGGGCATCAACGGCGTGCCCTGGGACGCGGTCGAGCTGCCCAGCCAGTTCATGGAGAACTTCGCCTGGCAGCCTGAAGTCGTGCGCATGATATCCGGCCATTACCGCACCGGGCAGGCGTTGCCCGATGAACTACTGGAGCGCCTGCAGGCATCGCGGGTATTCCACGCGGCGATGCAGATGGTGCGCCAGCTCGAGTTCGCGCTGTTCGACCTGCGCCTGCATGCCGAGTACGATCCTCGGCGCGGCAGCCGCATGGAGCGGATCCTGGAAGACGTGCGCAGCAAGGTCGCGGTCGTGCGTCACCCGGAATACAACCGCTTCGCGCACGGCTTTTCGCATATTTTCGGCGGCGGGTATGCGGCCGGCTATTACAGCTACAAGTGGGCCGAGGTGCTCGCCGCGGACGCCTGGTCTGCGTTCGAAGAACAGGGCGTGCTCGACGCGACGCTGGCGCGCCGCTTCCGCGAACAGATTCTCGAGGTAGGCGGCTCGGTCGAGATCGGCCAGGCATTCCGTGCATTCCGCGGTCGCGAGCCGAGCATCGAACCGCTGCTCGAGCAGTCCGGCATTCTCGAGGCAGCCTGACACCGGTGCTGATCGCAAGCTGGAACGTCAATTCCCTGCGTGTCCGCCTACCGCACGTGCAGGACTGGCTGGCCAGCGCGCAGCCGGACGTGCTCGGACTTCAGGAGATCAAGCTGACCGACGACAAGTTCCCGCACGCCGAACTCGAAGAATCGGGTTACGTCTCGGTCAGCAACGGCCAGCCCACCTACAACGGTGTGGCGCTGCTGTCCCGCGAAGAGCCGGGCGACGTCAGCTACAACCTGCCGGACTTCGACGACGAGCAGCGGCGCGTGATCGCGGCAACCTACGGCGACACGCGCGTGATCAACCTGTATGTACCCAACGGCCAGACGGTCGGCTCGGACAAATACGCCTACAAGCTCGACTGGCTGGACCAGCTCGCGGTGTACCTAGCCGATGAACTGATCCGCTACCCGCGCACCGTCGTGATGGGCGATTTCAATATCGCGCCCGACGATCGTGACGTGCACGACCCGGAGGAGTGGCGCGACAAGGTACTGTGCAGCGGGCCGGAACGCGAGCGCCTGCAGGCACTAGAAGCGCTCGGCTTCAAGGACAGCTTCCGACTATTTGACCAGCCGGAAGCAACTTTCAGCTGGTGGGACTACCGGGCCGCTGCGTTTCGTCGCAAGCGCGGTTTGCGTATCGACCTGCTGCTGGTATCGGACGCGCTGGCAGACGAATGCAGCGCCAGCAGTGTCGATGTCGAGCCACGCAAGCTGGAGCGCCCGTCGGATCACGCACCGGTTTATGTCCGCCTGGCCGCTTGATCACACATAATCCCCGCGCTCGGGGTAAGCCCGATTGTTCGCACCCGCCGCGACTGTCACACTGGCTAAAAATAATCGTCGTGCATTGATTGCCATGGCGAGTGAGCCCATGAGCCAGCCCCGAATAAGTCTACCGTTCGATCCCGCCAGCATGGCGGATCGTCGCAGTGACTACGATGTCACCAATACCGTGCGCGTCAGTTCCACCGCTGACGTTCGCGATGCCGTACAGCAACTGTTCCGGCAGGTGTTCCCGGATGTTGCCTTCGATGCGCTGTGGATCGCCTTCCACGACTTCGATCGGCTGTTCAGCGGCACCTATCGTGACTATATCGGCTGCGACACGGTCTACCACGATCGCCAGCACAGCCTGGATATCACGCTGGCGATGGCCCGGCTACTGGCCGGCTACGAACTGAGCAGCGATACGGAAGACCGGCTCGGCGCCGACCGTGCCGTGCTCGGCATCATCGCCGCACTGTTTCACGACGCCGGCTATATTCGCCGCCAGGACGAAGTCCGGTGGCAGAACGGCGCGCAGTTCACACGCTGGCACGTGTCGCGCAGCGCGGACTTCCTGCGGGACTACCTGCCGACGCTGCAGCTGGGCGACATGGGCGCACTGGCGACCCAGCTGGTGCATTTCACCGGCTACGAACTCGACCTCGACGAGATCGAACTGAATGAACCGCGCGACACCCTGGTGGGCCATTTGCTCGGCACGGCGGACCTGATCGCACAGATGGCCGATCGCTGCTACCTGGAGAAATGCCGCGACCGCCTCTACGCGGAATTCGTGATCTCGGGCGTCGCCTTCGGCGAAGTCATGCAGGCCCAGTCGGTCGTCACTTACTCCTCGGGCATCGATCTGCTGCGCCAGACGCCGGATTTCTGGAGCCAGGCAATCAGCGAACGCATGAACCGCAAATTCAATCGCGTATACCGCTACGTCGAAGCGCTGTTCGACGGGCGCAACCCGTACCTGGAATTCATCAACTCCAACCTGGGTTACCTCAGCGAGGTGATGCAGCACGGCGAATGGGATGCACTGCGTCGGAAGCCGCCGGTATACACCGTCGTCCCCGATGTCATGGAACGGGTCGGCGCGCTCGTCAGCCGCCAGCTCGCCGAGCACGCCGCACCGGCGAGTTGACAAAGCCCCGGCGATGGCTTGTGCTGTCTATATCCCGGGGTTCCAGGTGAGGGCTTGAAACTTGGCCGATGCCGCTCTGCTGGCTTTTGTGCAAGAGTCGCTGCGCGCCGGAGCGTCGAGGGAGGAAACGGAAGCTGTACTCCTCGATGCGGGCTGGTCGCGAGACCAGGTCGACAACGCGCTGAGTGCTTTCGCCGCCGTAAAATTTCCGGTACCCGTTCCGGTACCGAAGTCGCAGGTTTCCGCGCGCGACGCCTTCCTGTACCTGGTCATGTTCGGCATGCTCTACGTGAGCGCTTACAACCTGGGCAATCTGCTGTTTCAGTTCATCGACCTGGCTATACCGGACCCGCTGGTTCAGCTGTACGGCGATATTGCGGGCAGGCAGATTCGCTTTGCTACCTCGTCGCTGCTGGTTGCCTTCCCGACGTTCCTTTTTGTTGCCTGGAGAATCGAACGACGGGTCGCGGCGGACCCCACGCAACGGACTTCAGGCGTGAGAAAGTGGCTTACCTATCTGACGCTGGTCGTGGCTGCCTGCATTATCATCGGCGACCTGATCGCGCTGCTGAACGGGCTGCTGTCCGGAGCACTCACGGCGCGCTTTGTGCTCAAGTCGCTGACCGTCGGCCTGATTGCCGCTGCGGTATTCGGGTATTACCTGTGGTCGATGCGCGCGGACGATGAGGCGCTGAACCGGTGACGGTGAACACCGGCTTTGCGGTCGCGAGCTCGGCGGTCGTTGCGATCGCAGTCGTTGCCGGTCTGTTTCTTGGTGGCTCGCCCGGCGAGCAGCGCCTGGTACGCTTCGACGAGCTTCGGGTCGGCGACCTGCAGTTGCTGTCGTCGGCGATTGATCGGCGCTGGGAGACCTTCGAGCAGCTGCCCGCATCACTTGAAGACCTCGTGGATGGCGTGCTGCTCAAACGCATGCCCCTGGACCCGCAGACCGGTACGCAGTACGTCTACGAGATCACGGGCGACAACAGCTACCGGCTGTGCACCGGGTTTTCGCGCGCTTCCGTCAACCCGTTGC
Organism: uncultured Chromatiales bacterium; assembly: GCA_965601985.1. Lineage (GTDB taxonomy): Bacteria > Pseudomonadota > Gammaproteobacteria > Steroidobacterales > J054. The sequence continues at coordinate 12,757 of CBFCXA010000028.1, forward strand.
CGGGCGATTTCTGGGCGCACGAACCCGGCTACCGGTGTTTCGACTTCACGCTGGTCAGCGCCGAGCCGGAACCCAGCCCGGGCGAAGCCGCGCAGTGACCGAGGAGGTAGCCGCAACCATTCGTCCGGCCGCGGAACCGGATATCCCGGCGATCACCGCCATCTATAACCACGCGGTAACTCACGGCACGGCCACGTTCGATATCGAAGAGAAGACCGAGGCCGACCGCCTCGAGTGGCTCCGGGCACGCGATGAGCGATACCCGGTCTACGTAGCTGAAAGCGACGGGCAGGTAGTCGGCTGGGCCGCCCTGTCGCGATGGTCCGAGCGCCGGGCCTACGACGTATCGGTCGAGGGCGGGCTTTATATTCATCCGGATTTCCAGGACCGCGGGCTCGGTCGCCGGCTCAATGCGGTAATCACCGAGCGTGCCCGGGAGCTCGGCTACCACACACTGATCGCGCGTATCGCGGGCGGCGGCGAGG
>CBFCXA010000029.1:0-13041 GCA_965601985.1 uncultured Chromatiales bacterium
AGCGAATCAGCCAGCCCCACTCCACGTCGCGCATGATGTACTCGACCGACGCGAAGGCTTCCTCCGCCGACGGTTTGTAGTTCATGGTCAGAAAGATGCCGGTAATCAGCTGAATAACCAGCGTGACCATGGCCAGTACGCCGAACACGTACCACATGTTGAAGTTCTTGGCCGCGTAGTACTCCGTGGCGTGCTCTTTGATGAGCTTGCTCAGCGGAAATCGGGCATCGATCCAGTCCAGCGCTTTGGAGCCGCTGCCGTTGGCCGTGTCAGCGCGCGTGTTCATGCAGCCACCCCGGTGTCATCTCCAATCAGCAGCAAGCCATCGCCGAGGAAGCGATGCGGCGGAACGACCAGATTGGTCGGCGCCGGCACGCCGGCGTAGACGCGTCCGGCAAGGTCGAACTTCGAACCGTGGCAGGGGCAATAGAACCCGCCCTGCCAGTCCGGCCCGAGATCCTCGGGCGCGACGTCGAAACGTTCGATCGGCGCGCATCCGAGATGTGTGCAGTTTCCAACGACCACCAGGTACTCCGGTTTCAGTGCACGAGCCGGGTTTTTCGCGTACTCGGGCTGCTGGGATTCGTCCGAAGCGGGATCGGCGAGTTCCGGCTCGACTTTCGCCAGGCGTTCCAGCATGTCGTCGGATCGACGCAGGACCCACACCGGCCGCCCGCGCCACTTCACGCGCACCATTTCGCCAACTTCCAGCTTGCTGATGTCGATCTCGACCGGTGCACCCAGCGCCTGAGCGCGCGCACTGGGCCGGAACGAAGCGACGAAAGGCACGGCGATAAACGCCGCGCCGGCCACACCGGCAACCGAGGTGGCGATACTCAGAAAATGCCGTCGGTTGAGATCCGACTCTTCGCTCATCGAGCACTTCCTCCAAATGCGGCCCGCCGCCGGTTACCCGCCGGAGCGGGGTCTGGCAGAAAACCGCATTCTGTCTGGTGCTTAGCCCCGGAATGCCAGCTCGGGCGGGGCAAAGGCCTTGTCAAAGCCGCAAAATTATACACAGGCAAAATTCGGGTTGCCTACCGCAACCGGATTCGCGCATCAGCCCAGGCGTCGGATTCGGGCGCCGAGCTGGCCCAGTTTCTGCTCGATGCCTTCGTAGCCCCGATCGATATGGTAGATCCGGTCGACCACGGTCTCCCCCTCGGCCACCAGGCCGGCGAGCACCAGGCCGGCAGACGCGCGCAGATCGGTGGCCATTACCGGCGCCGCGTGCAGCCCTGCGCAGCCCCTGACGATCGCGGTGGGCCCTTCCAGCTTGATGTCGGCACCCATACGCTGCAGCTCCGGTACGTGCATGAAGCGATTCTCGAACACATTCTCGGTGACGGCGGCGACGCCCTCGGCGACTGCGTTCAGGGCCATGAACTGGGCCTGCATGTCGGTCGGGAACCCCGGATAGGGCGAGGTGCTGACATCGACGGCGAGTGGCCGCTTACCCTGCATGTCCAGTTCGACCCAGTCCGGACCGGAGACGATCCGCGCGCCAGCCTCCTGCAGTTTCGCCAGCACTGCGTCGAGATGCTCGGGACAGGCCCGGACGATCCGCAGTCTGCCGCGGGTGATCGCGCCAGCCACCAGGAAGGTACCGGCCTCGATCCGGTCCGGCTGCACCCGATAGCTGCCACCGTGCAGGCGTGTGACGCCCTCGACTACGATGCGGTCGCTGCCGGCGCCGCTGATGCGTGCGCCCAGCGCGTTGAGAAACGCCGCCAGGTCGACCACCTCCGGCTCACGCGCGGCGTTCTCGATTACCGTCTCGCCATCGGCCAGCACCGCGGCCATCATCAGGTTCTCGGTGCCGGTCACGGTGACCTTGTCCAGAAACAGCTGCGCACCGCGCAGCCGGTCCGCGCGCGCGCGAATGTAACCGTCGTCGATTTCGACCTCCGCGCCCATGGACCGGAGCCCGGCAACGTGCAGATCCACCGGCCGCGCGCCGATCGCGCAGCCCCCCGGTAGCGATACGTCCGCCTGGCCGAAGCGGCCGAGCAACGGACCGAGAACCAGCACCGAGGCACGCATGGTCTTGACCAGCTCGTAGGGCGCGGCATAGCTGTGCAGGGATCCGGCATCGACCTCGACTTCCATGCCGTCGTGCCCGGTGACCTCAACGCCGAGGCGGCCGAGCAGCGAAATCGTGGTGGTCACGTCGTTGAGATGCGGCAGGTTGCCGATCCGTACGCGCTCACCGCACAGAACCGTCGCCGCCAGGATCGGCAACGCGGCGTTCTTGGCGCCGGAAATGCGCACTTCGCCCTGCAGGCGCTCGCCGCCGATGATTTCGAGACGGTCCATGAAGGCGCGGCGTCAGGCCCCGGCGCCCTGCTCCGCGAGCTCCTCGGGGGTCAGCGCGCGAATCGACAGGGCGTGGATCTCCCGGCCGACGCGCTCACCCAGGGCCCCGTAAATCAGCTGGTGTCGCTGCAGCCGGCGCTTGCCGGCGAACGCGCTGCTGACGACCACGGCTTCGTAATGCGTGAGGTCGTCGCTGGATACCCTGGCAGAACAGTCCGGCAGGGCCGCGGTGATCAGCGCTTCGATTTCGGACGGCTGCATCGAGCTGTTCCTGTGGACTGGGCAGAGGCGTCATTATAATCGCGTCCATGATGCTCTACCTGACGGCGATCCTCGCCGGCTTTCTGCTGCTGGTCTGGGGTGCCGATCGGGTCGTCCTCGGCGCCAGCGCGATTGCCCGGCACATCGGCGTATCACCCATGCTCATCGGGCTGACCGTGGTCGGCTTCGCGACCTCGCTGCCGGAGATCTTCGTATCCGCCACCGCAGCGCTGGCCGGGGCACCCAACCTCGCGATCGGCAATGCGCTGGGATCGAACGTCGCGAACATCGGCCTGGTCATCGGCATCGCTGCACTGACCCACCCGCTGGCCAGCGGCTCGAGTACGCTGCGCAGGGAACTACCGGTAATGCTCGCGGTCAGCATCCTGCCGGCGGTGCTGTTTCCCGATGGCGTGCTGTCGCGACTCGACGGCTGGCTGCTGCTGGTTGGCCTGGTGGCCTTTATGACCTGGATCGTGCGCCTCGGACGCTCCACGCATGGCATCGATCCGATCGAGGCGCAGTACGCGGCGGAGCTGCCGTCGGGCGTAACCCTGGGTCGGGCGAGCATCGCGGTATTGATCGGCCTGGTGACCCTGCTGGCCGGCGCCAACGCGCTGGTCTGGGGCAGCGAGTCGGTGGCGAAAGCCCTGGGCATCAGCGACCTGGTGCTCGGTGTCACTATCGTCGCGGTCGGCACCAGCCTGCCGGAACTCGCGGTCTCCATCGTCAGCGCCCGCAAGGGTGAGCACGGTCTGGCGCTGGGCAACGTGATCGGTTCCAACGCCTTCAACCTGCTGGCCGTGATCGGCGTCGCCGCGACAATCGAACCGGCGCGGCTGGAGCCTGACGCCGTGAAGTTGCATCTACCGGTGATGGTCGGCTTTACGCTGGCGTTTTTCTTCATCGCGTACAATCGCGACAACGTGATGCGCGTAGGGCGTCTCGCGGGTGGCGCGTTGTTTGTGGCCTTCTGCTGCTACCACGCGGTAGTCATCTGGCGAACCATTCAGACCGGCCCGGGAGCTTAAGCCGCATCCGTCGACTGAGGGGCGAGAGTGAACGACACGGACATCCGGGCACGCGGTCGCCGCGTGCTGGAAATCGAAGCCCGCGCGATCGAAGCGCTGCTGCCCCGCATCGGCGAAGCGTTCACCCGCGCATGCCGCGCCTGCCTGAATTGCCGCGGCCGCGTCATCGTTACCGGCATGGGCAAGTCCGGGCATATCGGCGGCAAGCTGGCAGCCACGCTGGCGTCGACCGGTACGCCGGCATTTTTCGTGCACCCGGGCGAGGCCAGTCACGGCGATCTCGGCATGATTACGCCGAAAGACCTGGTGATCGCGATCTCGAATTCCGGCGAGACCTCGGAGATCGTTACTATCCTGCCGCTGCTCAAGCGTCTCGGCGTGCCGCTGATCACCATGACCGGCAAGCCGGATTCGACCCTCGGCCGGGCCAGCGACGTGGTGCTGGACACCAGCGTCAGCGAAGAAGCCTGCCCGATGAACCTGGCGCCGACCGCGAGTACCACGGCCTGCCTGGCGATGGGCGATGCACTGGCGGTCGCGCTGCTCGAGAGTCGCGGCTTCACCGCCGAGGACTTCGCACTGGCACACCCGGGCGGCTCGCTGGGACGGCGGCTGCTGCTGCGGGTTCGCGACCTGATGCACACCGGCGAAGAAATACCGCAGATCGGCAGCGATGCGTCGTTGCGTGATGGCCTGGTCGAGATGACCCGCAAAGGGCTGGGCATGACCGTGATCGTCGATGACGCCGGGCGTCTCGCCGGCATCTTTACTGACGGCGACCTGCGCCGCACGCTGGACCAGGGTGCCGACGTGCACAGCACGCCCATGCACGAGGTCATGACACCGCACGGCAAGAGTATCGGCCCGGACGACCTGGCGGCGGAAGCCATGCGGTTTCTGGAACAGAAGAAGATCACGGCGCTGCTGGTCACCGATCCGGATGACCAGCTGGTTGGCGTGCTGCACATCCACGACCTGCTGAGAGCAGGCGTCGTCTGAGCGGACCGAGGCTGTCGATGTCGGAAACACACTGGTCCAAGGCCGTCCTGGGCGCCGCCGCCAGGATCGAATTGCTGGTGCTGGACGTCGACGGTGTCATGACCGACGGTCGGCTGGTCTACGACGCCGACGGTCGCGAAGCGAAGGTCTTCAACGTTCGCGATGGTTACGGCATCAAGGCCCTGCAGGCTGCGGGTGTGCGCGTGGCCGTGATCTCAGGGCGTAAGTCGCGACCAGTCAGCGTGCGCATGGCGGAACTGGGTATCGAGCAGGTGATACTAGGCCGCGACGACAAGCTGGCCGCGCTCGAGGAACTCATCGCGCAACTCGGCATCGCATCGCTCACGCAGGTCGCCTACGTCGGCGACGATCTGCCCGACCTGCCGGCGATCGAAGCCGCCGGCCTCGGCCTCACCGTTGCCGACGGTCGCGCAGAACTCCGCACAGCCGCCGCGGGCATTACGCAATGCCGTGGCGGCCAGGGCGCAGTACGCGAGGTCTGCGACCTGCTGCTGGCCGCGCGGCAATAAGCACGACGCCTTGGACACGCGGACGCTGACGCGACTCTTGCTGCTGGGCATCGCGGCAGTTTCCAGTGGCCTGCTGCTGTCGAGGCTGGAAGATGATGCGGTAGACACCGAACGGCGTCCTCGCCTCGGCGCCGGCTACTATGTGGAGTCGGCAGAACTGATCGGCACCGGCGACGATGGCGCTGTGCTCTATCGGGTTCAGACCGACCAGGCAACCGAACAGCTGGATGACGGCTCGGTCGAACTCGACGGCGTTCGTATCGTTTACACCGCCGGTGAGGCGGTGCCCTGGACACTGCGCGCCAAACGGGGCCGGATTCCGCCGGATGGTAATATGCTGGAACTGCTCGACGACGTGGTCGCGGTAACCCGTGAGGGTGACGGGGAGCCGGCAACCATCAGGACCGAGTACCTGCGACTCGAGCCCGACGACTACGTTGCCTACACGGATCGCAAGGTAACCATCGACTATTCGGGCTCGCGCCTGTTCGCGGTAGGCATGCGCGCCTATCTCAAGGAAGACCGACTGCAGCTGTTATCGAACGTCAATGGCAAATTCCTCCCACAATCCGCTCCCTAGGGCGCTACTACTGACGCTGGCGTTCTGCTGCAGCACGGGCCTGCTGGCGCAGCCGGAAGACCTGCAGATTCCGGACCTGACCATCAGCGACACCCTGCCGATCAACCTGGACGCGGACTCGTCCGAATTCGACCGGCTCAACAATCGGCTGGTTTTCCAGGGTCTGCGATTGTCACAGGGCGCGCTCGGGATTGCCGCAGACGATGCCGAGGCGAATCAGCTGGACTTCGACAACAGTGTCTGGGTGTTTCGCGGCAACGTACTGATCGAGAGTGGCGACACGCGAGCCTGGGCTGACGAGGCAACGGTCCGCTTCGAATCCCACCGCATGGCTTATGCAGAACTGCGCGGCGGACCGGCCCGCTTCGAACAGCGTCGCGTGGACAGCGAAGCGCTGGCCGAGGGCCGCGCGCTGACCATGCAATACGATATTCAGGGAGCGAGCATCCGCCTGATCGATGATGCCTGGCTCACCGATGGCAAAAACGAAGTCTCCGGCGCCACGATCTCCTACGACCTGGCCCGCGAATATATCGTTGCGGACAGCGACCCGAGCGGACAGGTGCGTATGAAGATCATCCCGCCCGAGGAGTCCCGGTCCTCGCCGTGAGCATTCTCAGCGCCGAGCACATATCCAAACGCTTCAAGCTGCGCCAGGTGGTCAAGGACATTTCGCTGGAAATCAGCAGCGGCGAAGTCGTCGGGCTGCTCGGTCCGAACGGCGCCGGCAAGACGACGGCCTTCTACATGATCGTCGGTCTGATCGGCGCCGACAGCGGCCGCATCATGCTCGACGGCAAGGACTTGACCGGGCTGCCGATGCACCGGCGCGCCCGCATGGGCTTAGGGTACCTGCCGCATGAGGCATCGGTATTCCGCAAGCTCACGGTCGACCAGAACATTATGGCGATCCTGCAGACGCGCTCCGATTTGAGTCGCGCGGATCGCGAGCGAATTCTCGAGGAGCTGCTCGACGAACTGCACGTGAATCACGTTCGCAACAGCCTCGGCGTGAGCCTTTCCGGCGGTGAGCGGCGGCGCGTCGAGATTGCCCGGGCGCTCGCGGCGGAACCGCGTTTCGTGCTGCTGGATGAACCCTTTGCCGGTGTCGACCCGATCTCGGTGCTGGATATCCAGCGCATCATCCGCCACCTGGCCGAACGCGGTATCGGCGTACTGATTACCGATCACAACGTCCGCGAAACGCTGGGCATTTGCGGCCGCGCCTATATCCTGAACGACGGCACGCTGATCGCCAGCGGCCCGCCGGAAGAAATACTGCACAACCAGCATGTGCGCGAGGTCTACCTCGGTGAAGGCTTCCGCCTCTAGCCCGGTGCGATCGACATGAGCGCAATGAAGCCATCGCTGCAACTGCGCGTCAGCCAGCAGCTGGTCATGACGCCTCAGCTGCAACAGGCTCTGAAGCTGCTGCAGATGCCGGTGCTCGAACTCAGTACGCAGCTCGAGGAAGCACTGGCCGAGAACGTCATGCTCGAGGCCGAGGAACCGGCCGACAGCGCCGACGCGACCGAGTCCCAGGCAGATACCGAAGCACCGGCCGGCGCAGATGAGGCCGCGGAAGTCATCGCGGGCGAATTCGAGGAGGGTGACCTGTGGGCAGACCGGGGCCAGCCCGACAGCCGCGGCGACAACTGGTCGGACGACGGGCGACGCCCGGACATTGTCGACTCCAGTGGTGAGTCATTGCATGAGCACCTGCTCTGGCAGCTGGAGCTCGAGGACTTCTCCCCGCGGGAGGTGGCTATCGGTCACGCGCTGGTCGACGCATTGAACGATGACGGCTACCTGACTGAAACGCTGGACGACATCGAACTGGCGATCCGGGGCGATGCCGGTTTCACTCGCGACGAAATCGACCAGACGCTAGCCAAGCTGCAGCAGCTCGATCCAGTAGGCGTCGGCGCACGCGACCTGTCCGAATGCCTCCGCCTGCAGCTGGAACAACTGGACGCGGCCGTACCCGGCCGTGAGCTGGCGCTGACACTCGCTGCGGAGCACCTCGATGCCGTCGCTGCTCAGGACTACGCCGGGTTGCGGCGGCAGCTGGGGGTCGCAGAGGACGAACTGCATACCGCGCTGGTGCTGCTGCGCGGTTGCAACCCGAAACCGGGTTCGGCCATCCAGCCGGCCGCGCCCGACTACATCATGCCGGACGTCTATGTACGCAAGCAGGACGGACGCTGGATCGTCGACGTAAATCGCAGTTCGGCGCCGCGCCTGCGCGTAAACCAGGTCTATGCCGACATGCTCAAGGGCAACGGTGCACACGATACCCTGCGGGCGCAGCTGCAGGAGGCCCGTTTCCTGGTGCGCAGCCTGGAGATTCGCAACGACACCCTTAGCAAGGTTGCGCTGTGCATCGTCGAGCGACAGACCGAGTTCCTGGAGCACGGCGAGGAGGCCATGAAGCCGATGGTGCTGCGCGATGTCGCGGAATCGGTCGGGATGCACGAGTCGACGATCTCGCGAGTCACGTCCAACAAGTACATGCACACGCCGCGCGGGGTGTTCGAATTTCGCTATTTCTTCTCCAGCCAGCTGTCCGGCAGCGACGGCTCAGAGCAGTCTTCCACCGCGATCCGGGCGAAGATCAAGCGCCTGATCGGCCACGAGAATCCGGAAAAGCCACTCAGCGATGCGAAAATCGCCCATATTCTCGACGAAGAAGGCATAAAGGTCGCGCGCCGAACAGTGGCAAAATACCGAGAGAGCATGCGCATCCCTACATCCAGCGAACGCAAGCGTCGCCGCGCCTGAGGCGCAGTTGACATAACACGAAGAGGAGAAGCAGCAATGCAATTGAACCTGACCGGTCACCATGTCGACATCACCCCGGCACTACGCGACTACATAGGCGAAAAGCTGGAGCGGCTGGAAAGGCACTTCGACCACGTCACTGGCGTGCATTGCATCCTGACGGTCGAGAAGCTGCGCCACAAGGCCGAAGCGCGGGTCGCCGTGTCCGGGGGCACATTGTTTGCCGACGCGGTCGAAGACGACATGTACGCCGCGGTCGATGCGCTGGTCGACAAGCTGGACCGCCAGATCGTCAAGCACAAGGAAAAGCTCACCGACCATCATGCCCGCGACAGCCACAAGCGGGACTTCTGACCGAGAGAACTCATTTTGTCCGCAATCCAGTTTATCGAAGCCGATCGAGTCCGCTGCCGCGCCGATGCGAGCAGCCGCAAGGATGCGCTGGAACAACTCAGCCAGCTGCTGGCCGACGTTCCGGACGGCCCGCCGGCGGGCGAGATTTACAGCTCGCTGAACAAGCGAGAACGACTCGGCAGCACCTGCCTGGGTAACGGTGTCGCCCTGCCCCATTGCCGCCTGCCCGATATCGAGTCGCCGGTGGCGGCGATGCTGTTGCTCAACGAGCCAGTGGACTTCGACGGCGAGGACAGCGAGGTCTGCGTGGTACTCGGCGTCCTGCTGCCGGAAAACGAAGAACACCGGGAGCTGGCCCCGCTCGCGACCGCGCTGCGGGAGGAGCAGAACCTGTCGCGACTGCTCGAAGCAGCCGATTCGCACAGCGCCGCTGAGCTCGTGAACCAGCAATTCGACCAGGACGCCGATCGCGAGGAGTCGCCGTGAACAGCATCGAAGACGCCCCGATGCGGCTGGTGATCGTCAGCGGCCTGTCAGGCTCGGGCAAGAGTGTCGCCCTGAACCTGCTCGAGGATCTCGACTTCTACTGCATCGACAACGTACCGGCGGCACTGCTGGACACGCTGGTCACGGAGATCTTCGCGACTCGCGATGGCAGCTATACCAACCTCGCGCTGGGAGTCGATGCGCGCAACCGTGCACGCGACCTCGATTCGGTGCCGGACCTGATCAAGGCGCTGCGCAAGCGCGGTATTCATTGCGAAGTCGTATTCCTGCATGCCGACGACGACATCCTGCTCAAGCGCTATGCGGAAACGCGACGCAAGCACCCGCTCAGCGAGGAAGGCCTCAGCCTCCAGCAGGCAATCGAACGCGAGCGCGAGTTGCTCGGCCCGATCATCGACTGTGCCGAACTGATCATCGATACGACACGCACCAGCGTCTACGAGTTGCGCGATGCGATTCGGCGGCGGGTCGGCCCGCGGCGCGCAGCCGAGCTGTCCATTCTCGTACAGTCCTTCGGCTTCAAGCATGGCATCCCGTCGGATGCCGACTTCGTCTTCGACCTGCGCTGCCTGCCCAATCCTTACTGGGACCTCAGTCTCAGACCAATGACCGGCCTCGACGGACCGGTGGCCGATTACCTTGACGCCAGCCCGATCGTGCAGCGAATGTATGGCGACATCCTGGGATTCCTGCAGCGCTGGATACCGGAGTACCGCGACTTCAACCGCAATTACCTGACTGTCGCGCTGGGCTGCACCGGCGGCCAGCATCGCTCCGTCTACATGGCCGAAAAACTCGCTGCGGAACTCGCGCGGGAAAACGGACACGTGCTGACCCGGCACAATGAATTGCCGGATAGCCGCGACGAGGCCGCACCGCGGGAAGTCGTATCGAGCTGAAAGCGGCGCGGCACGCGGTCGCTTTGGCCCATTTTCCCCGTTACACTTCGCCGCGCACGGCCCGGCGCCCGCACGGCGCATGGTGATCCCGCAGATACCCCCGCGGAGCAGCCACCATGGATGTGGAACGCAAAGCAGAATCCAATCTCGGGCGTCTCCGGGAAGCATTGGAAAGCGGCACGCTGCGCCAGGTCGGTGTGCTGGTCAATGCGCTGCACCCGGCCGAAACCGCCGACCTGCTCGAATCCCTGCCGCCGCCTGAACGCAACATCGTCTGGAGCCTGGTTGGCCCCGAAGACGGCGGCGAAGTCCTGCTCGAAGTCAATGACGAGGTCCGTGCCGGCCTTATCGAGGGCATGGATGCCGCGGAGGTCGTGGCCGCCGCCGAGGGCATGGAACTCGACGATCTCGCCGACTTCGTTGCCGACCTGCCAGAAGCGGTAACCCGCCAGGTCATCCAGTCGCTGTCAGCCCAGGACAAGGAACGCCTGGAAAGCGTGCTGGCCTATGCGGAAGACTGCGCCGGCGGGCTGATGAACCCGGACACGATCTCGGTGCGTCCGGACGTGAGCCTGGAAGTCGTGCTTCGCTACCTGCGCCTGCTCGGCCAGATTCCGGACCGCACCGATGCACTGTTCGTCGTCGACCGCAAGGATCGCTATCTCGGCGCGCTCTACATGGCCCGGCTGGTCACCCATGATCCTGAGGCGATGGTCAGCACGGTCATGGATCGCGACGTCAAAGCAATCGCCAGTGACACCCCGGCCGAAGAAGTGGCCCGCGACTTTCGCAACCAGGACCTGTTGTCGGCGCCGGTCGTCGACGACGGCGGCCGGCTGATCGGCATCATTACCATCGACGACGTGGTTGACGTGATCCAGGAACAGGCCGACCGCAATATCCTGAGCATGGCCGGGCTGGACGAGGACGACGACATGTTCGCCCCGGTCGTCGCAAGCGCGCGCCGGCGAGCGGTCTGGCTGGGAGTCAACCTGGCAACCGCGTTTCTCGCTGCGGCCGTCGTCGCGCTGTTCGAGGACACGCTGGAAAAGGTCGTGGTGCTCGCGGTGTTGATGCCGGTAGTCGCCAGCATGGGCGGTATTGCCGGCAGTCAGACACTGACACTGATGATCCGGGGTATGGCGCTGGGCACGGTGCAGGAATCGAATGCCCGCTGGCTGCTCAGCAAGGAAATCGCCGTGGGCATGCTCAATGGCGTTGTATGGGCAGTCGTCGTTGCGCTGGTCACGCTGCTGTTCTTCGGCACCTGGCAGGTCGCGGCGATCATCGCGGCCGCGATCTCAGTGAATCTGCTGGTTGCGGCGCTGGCCGGATTCCTGCTGCCGGTAATCATGCGACGGCTGAACATCGACCCGGCGCTGGCCGGATCCGTGGTCTTGACGACCATCACCGACGTGGTCGGCTTTCTGGCTTTTCTGGGCCTGGGTACGCTGTTCCTGCTCTAGCGCCTACCCGCCCATCGGCGCGTCGTCATCCAGTCGCAAAGCCGGCAGTCGCTGCGAATACTCATCACTGAGGCTTTGCCAGCCTAGAATGCCGGTCGGGCTGTCCAGCGGCGCACCTTCCATGAAGTGCTGCAGTTCGTCGCGCCGGGCCATCGCGTCATCGTAGCCGAGCTGAATCAGTTCCCGCGTGTACCCGGATTCGAACAGCAGATAGCTGACCAGCTGCCGTCCGCCGTAATTCAGCGCGCCCATGCCCCGCATCAGCAGGCGCACCGGCCGCGGCATCTCGTGCAGGTAACGCAGCGCTATGTCGCGAATGTCGCGGCTCGGCATCATGATCAGCGCGTCAATGAAACGCAGCGTCCCGCCCTCGCTGTCGATCCTGCGTCCAGGCACCTGATCGAGAATCAGGTTGATGCGGGTAAGACGCTCGAGGTCTGAGGACAGGCCGTCCATGAGCAACGCATCGAGCATGTAACCGGCAATACGGCCGAAGCTCGGATAGGAGACATCCGCCTCATCGGCCGGCAGCGGATCGGGTTCTTCGTTGCGAACACCAATAACCAGCAGACGTTCGGCACCCAGGTGCAGGGCCGGCGACAGTGGCGTGGCCTGGCGCATTGCGCCGTCGCCGTAGTACTCACGACCGATGCGAACCGGCGGAAACACCATCGGCGCGGCGACGCTGGCCATCAGGTGCTGCAGTTCGATATTCGTCGGGCGGCCGCGTCGGCGCACTCGGGTCCAGGGCTCGAGCTGCTCGCGGCCCTGGTAGAAGCACACCGAACGCGCCGAGTCATAACCGGCTGCGGTCACGGCAACACCGTCCAGGTAGCCGCGCTCGATGGATTCGGCGATGGCTTCGAAACGCAGGTTGCGGGACAGCAATTCGGCCAGCGGCTCGTTGTCCAGCAGCGACTTCGGATTGCGGCCGCCCAGCCCGCCGAGCACCAGCGTAGCCAGCCAGTGCAGGCTGCTCTTTAGCATGGTCGCGGAATCGGCGCGATACACCTGCTCGGTACGAAAGTTGCCCCAGACGCGCTCGAGATCGGCGACCGCGTGGCGGAACAGGCGGGCGCGGGTTGCGAGCACTACCGTGTTGATCGCGCCCGCCGAAGTACCGCTGATGACCGGGAACGGGTTCGGGGCGCGCCGCGGCATCAGCTCCGCCAGGCCCTTCAGCACGCCGACCTGGTAGGCGCAGCGCGCGCCGCCACCGGGCAGCACCAGCCCGATACGCCGGTCCCAGTCCGCTACTCTGGTCGAATCCCCTCTTCCCATTGCGGCGAAATCTTATCCGGTTACGCTGTCGCCGAC
>CBFCXA010000030.1:0-12696 GCA_965601985.1 uncultured Chromatiales bacterium
CCAGCTCTACGCGGCCTACGGCGCTGCGTTTGTCACCGACGAGCGCCGCGCACAGCTGCTTACCAGCAAGGGCCTGGACTATGGTCGCCGCGCGCTGTGCGCCGAGGAGAGGGATGCCTGCGAGCTAGAAGGCCTGGATTTCGCCACATACCAGGCCGCGATCGAGTCGGTCGACGAACGCGCGGCTGACGCACTGTTCACTTATTCGGTGGCCACACTGGCCTACATCCGTGCCCACAGCAGCGATTTCACCGCGCTGGCCGATCTGCCCAAGGCCGAAGTTGCGCTGAACCACCTGCTGAGCTTTTCGAATGATGGCAATCCGGTCCCGCGCGGCGACGTGTACAAGTATCTCGGCATCCTGAATACGCTGCGTCCGCCGGCCCTCGGTGGCAAGCCCGAGCAGGGCAGGGAATTCTTCGAACGTGCGCTGGATCTCAGCGAGGGCCGCGATCTAAGTGTCAAAGTCGAGTATGCTCGCGGCTATGCGCGTCTTGTCTACGAGCGCGAATTGCACGACCGTTTGCTGGAAGAAGTACTCGCTGCTGATCCGAGCTCGCCCGGGCTGACGCTGTTCAACAGTCTCGCCCAGGAGCAGGCGCGCGAGCTGCTTGCCAGCGCCGACGATTACTTTTGACTGGGCCCATGGCCCGGGCTTGCATGGAGTTAGCAGTGCCTTCCGTCCGCCACTTCACCATTGTGTTCATGCTGCTGCTGGCTGGCGCCCTGCCCGCGCAGGCCGCCGTGCAGTTCAAGCTCGCGACCATAGCACCGGAGGGTTCGGGGTGGATGCGCGAGCTGCGCGCTGCCGCTGAGGAAGTCGCGGAGCGCACCGAGGGTCGCGTCAAGATCAAGTACTACCCCGGCGGCGTCATGGGCAACGATAAAAAGGTGCTGCGCAAGGTTCGCATCGGCCAGCTCCAGGGCGGCGCGTTTACTTCCAGCGGGCTGTCCGAGCGTTACCCCGACATCGTGATATACGGTCTGCCGCTGGTGTTCGATGGCGAGGATGAAATCGCCTATGTGAGGGAACGGATGGACCCGCTGCTGATCGAGGGGCTGTCCGAGGCCGGACTCGAGGCGCTGGGCATGGCCGGCGGTGGCTTCGCCAACCTGATGGGCTCCGAGCAGGTCACGACGCTGGACGAACTGCGTGGCCGCAAGGTCTGGGTGCCGGAGGGCGATACGGTTAGCTACGCGGCGATGGAGTCGCTGGACCTGTCGCCGGTGGTGCTGCCGATTACCGACGTGCTGACCGGGCTGCAGACCGGGCTACTGGAGTTTGTTGCTACGCCGCCGGTGGGCGCCGTGGTGCTGCAGTGGTACACCAAAGTGAAGTACGTGACCGAAATACCGCTGGCCTACACACTGGGGATCATGGCCGTCGATCAGCGGGCCTTCCGGCGCGTCGACAGCGCCGACCAGGACGTGATGCGCGAAGTCATCCAGGCCGCGTACCGGCGGCTCGACGAGCAGAATCTGACCGACAACGAGAGCGCACGCGATGCCCTGATTGCGAACGGCCTGGAGATTCTCACGCCGCCGGCCGATGCGGTCGAGTCCTGGCGCGCAGCGACGGCCCAGGCCAACGCCAGGCTGGTCAGCGAGGGCATCGTGTCGCAGCGCATGCTCGACCTGCTGATGCAGCACGTGCGCGACTATCGCAGCGGCCAGGCCACCACCAGTCAGCGGCAACCGGCGCTGGAGTGAACCGGGACCCCGGCAAGCCTGGCTTGCTCGACTGGGCCGAGCGCATCGGGCGCACGGTCGAAAACGCCTTCCTGCTGACCCTGCTGACCGCGATGCTGGCGCTCGGCGCCAGTCAGATCGTGCTGCGAAACTTCTTCGGTAGCGGCATGGCCTGGGGCGATGAAGCGCTGCGCATCATGGTGCTCTGGCTGGCGCTGATTGGCGCGGTCGCCGCCAGCCGCGACGATCGGCATATCAGTATCGACGTGGCGTCGCGGATCCTGCCGCCCAGGGCGAAAGCCCTGGTTGCGGCGGTGGTCAACCTGTTTACCGCCTTCATTTGCGCCGTACTCGCGTGGTACGCCTGGGAATTCGTCGCCGACTCGCGAGAGTTCGAAGACCAGTTGCTCGGCGGTCTGCCGGCCTGGTGGTTTCAGCTGGTGATGCCATTGGCGTTCGTGCTGATCAGCTATCGTTACCTGCTGTGGTGCGGAAAACGCCTGCGGACAGTAATCGCAGGGGGCAGTGACACGTGATTCTCAGCGGTGCGCTGCTGATTCTGCTGGCGCTGCTTGGCGCGCCGCTGTTCGCCATTATCGCGGCCAGCGCGATGTTCGGTTATCTGCGCTCTGAGATTCCGCTCTCCGCGGTGGCGATCGAAGTTTTCGGCATCGCCGAGATGCCGATCCTGCTGGCGATTCCGCTGTTTACCTTCGCCGGTTACGTGCTCAGCGAGAGCCGGGCGCCGTCGCGGCTGGTGCGGCTGACCGGTGCGCTGATTGGCTGGATGCCAGGTGGCCTGGCCGTCGTATCGATTGCGGCCTGTGCGCTGTTCACTGCGTTTACCGGCGCCTCCGGCGTTACCATCATCGCGCTCGGGGCGCTGCTGTATCCGGCGCTGGTGGAGGGCGGTTACAGCGAACGCTTCACGCTCGGGCTGGTTACGTCGGCCGGCAGCCTGGGCCTGCTGTTCGTGCCGTCACTGCCGCTGATCCTGTACGGCGTCATCGCGGAGATATCGATCGATGACCTGTTCGTCGCCGGTGTGCTGCCGGGGCTGCTGATGATGGTCGTGATGTCGGCGTATTGCCTGTGGATGAACCGCGGTCGGCAGCGCCGGCTGAGCGACTTCTCATGGGGAGAACTCGGCGCCGCCATTCGCGAGTCTGTCTGGGAGATCCCGCTGCCGGTGGTCATCCTGGGCGGCATCTACAGCGGCTATTTTGCCGTCAGCGAGGCGGCGGTGGTTACCGCGGTATACGTGCTGATCGTCGAGGTGCTGATCAATCGCGATGTGCCGGCCGCGAAACTTCCGGAGATCGTTCGCCAGTCGATGTTGCTGGTCGGCGGAATCCTGCTGATCCTCGGCGTTTCGCTGGCCTCCACCAACTACATGATCGATGCGCAGGTGCCGGAAATGCTGATCGGTGTGGTCAACGAGTATGTCACCGGCAGTACCAGCTTCCTGTTGCTGCTGTTTCTGTTCCTGCTGGTGCTCGGCGCGATCCTGGACATCTTCTCGGCGCTGGTGCTGGTCGTACCGTTGATTCTGCCGGTCGCCGCAGAATTCGGGATCGACCCGGTGCATCTGGGTATCGTATTCCTCGCCACGATGCAGCTCGGCTATCTCACGCCACCAGTCGGCCTGAATCTGTTTGTGGCCAGCTACCGATTCGATCAATCTATCATTCGAGTCTACGCAGCGACGCTGCCGTTCCTGGTGATACTCATGCTGTCGGTACTGGTGATCACCTTCTGGCCCGGCCTGTCGCTGGTCATGCTGGGCCGCTGATCCGGCCCCGCCCATACGCAACGGAGATGTGAGCATGTTGTTTCCGCTACGCGCACTGCCGGTTCTGCTCGGGCTGCTGCCCCTGGCGGCCTGGGGCGCTACCTCGACCGAGCCGGCCAGTCTCTCGTTGCCGCCGGGCTTTACCGCCGAGGTGCTGGTCGACGATGTGCCGAACGCGCGCTCGATGACCTGGGGCGCCGGCGGCACGCTGTTCGTGGGTACCCGTCGCGCCGGCAAGGTCTACGCGGTGAGCAGAGCGCTGAGCGGCGATCCGTCGGTCAGCGTCGTCGCCGAGAAGCTGAAAATGCCGAACGGCGTCGCGTTTCGTGACGATGCGCTGTATGTCGCCGAAAATCGCCGCGTGCTGCGCTTCCCCGGTATCGAGGACCGGCTGGAAAACCCGCCGGAGCCTGAACTCGTCGGCGAGGAACTGCCATTCAAGAACGCGCTGCATTCCTGGAAGTACCTGGACTTCGGCCCGGACGGTCGGCTCTATCTGCCGCTCGGCGCACCCTGCAATGTCTGTGATGAAGACGGTTTCGCCCGCATCATCAGCATGGAAGCGGACGGTTCTGACCAGCGCGTCGAGGCGCGCGGCGTGCGCAACTCGGTCGGCTTCGACTGGCACCCGCAGACCGGTGAACTCTGGTTCTCGGATAACGGTCGCGACATGCTCGGCGACGAGATTCCGCCCTGCGAGCTGAACCGGCTGAGCGAACGCGGCGAGCATTTCGGTTTCCCGTTCTGCCACGGCGTGGACGTGGCCGATCCGAAGTTCGGCAGTCAGGGCAGTTGTGCCGATGTCACCGCGCCGGTGCAGCCGATGGCACCGCACTCCGCGCCGCTGGCAGTGCGCTTTTACACCGGCGACATGTTTCCGCCCGAGTACCGGGGACAGCTGCTGGTAGCCGAGCACGGCTCCTGGAACCGAAGCGAAGAAGCCGGCAAGACCGGTTACCGCGTGAGCCTGGTTCGTCTCAAGGGCAACGACGCGATTGCCTACGAACCGTTCATCGAAGGTTTTCTGGCCGGCGACGAAGTGCTTGGCCGGCCGGTCGACCTGCTGCTGGCACCGGATGGTTCGCTGCTGGTCAGTGACGACCAGCGCGGTGTGATTTACCGGGTCAGCTACTCGGCGCCCGGTGCCTGATCCGGCGGTGCGCAGATGAGCAAGCCCAACATCATCGTTCGATTCTTTCGCTTCATCTGGCGCCTGCTGGGATTCATCCGGCAAGCGATTCAGCTGCTGCTGTTGCTGGTGTTTCTGGCGGTCCTCGTCGCCGTGTTCAGCGCCGGACCGCAATTGCTTCAGGTTCCGGACTCCGCCGCCCTGGTCGTTGCCCCGAGCGGTGTGCTCGTCGATCAGCTCGAGGGGGATGAGGTCAGCCGAGCGCTGGCCAATCTGCAAGGTCTGCCACCTCGCGAAACGCTGGTCCGCAGCCTGCGCGAGTTGCTCGAGCACGCGGCTGAAGACGACCGGATAAAAGTCGTAGTGCTCGACCTGGACGAGTTTGCCGGCGGCGGTCTCGCCCAGCTGCAGACGGTTGCGGATGCTCTTGTGCAGCTGCGCGCGTCCGGCAAAAAGGTCATCGCACGCGGTGATGCCTATACCCAGGCGCAGTACTACCTGGCCGCGCATGCTGACGAAGTGTATGTGAACGAACTGGGGGCCGTTGTCATCGAGGGTTTCGGCTACTACCGGGCGTTTTTCCGCGAAGCGCTGGAAAATCTCAGCATTGACGTGAACGTATTCAGAGTCGGGGAATACAAGAGTTTCGTCGAACCTTTCACCCGCGACAGTATGTCGGACGCAGACAAGGAAGCCGGCAGCCGCTGGCTCGGCAGCCTGTGGGACGCCTACCGCACCGATATCGCCGCGGCCCGTGACCTGAGCCCGGACGCGATCAGCGCCTACGTGGATGAATTCGCCGACCGGGTAGAGGCGGCCGAAGGCGACCTGGCACGGGTTGCGGTCGAGGCCGGACTGGTTGACGAACTCGCCGTCCGCGGCACGCTGGATGACTACCTGGTTGAGCTGGTCGGCGAAGACGAGAACGGCTATCGGCGCATCGGCCATCTCGATTACCTCGCCGCCATCCGCCGTGAGAATCCGAAGACGCCGAACAACCGGCGGGTAGGCGTCGTGGTGGCCTCCGGGCAGATCGTCGACGGCGAGGCACCGCCGGGTACCGTCGGTGGCGATACGCTGGCCGCATTGATTCGCCAGGCCACCGACGACGACGAACTCGACGCACTGGTGCTGCAGGTCGACAGCCCGGGCGGCAGCGTTTTCGCGTCCGAGCTGATATTCCAGGAACTGCTGGCGTGGCGGGAAACCGGCCGGCCGCTGATCGCGTCGATGAGCAGCGTCGCCGCGTCAGGTGGCTATTACATCGCGATACCCGCCGACCGGATATTCGCCGCGCCGACCACCATCACCGGCTCGATCGGCGTTGGCGCCGTGGTACCGACGTTCCAGCGCGGACTCGCCCGCCTCGGTGTCCGCGTCGATGGCATCGGTACCACGTCACTGGCCGGCCAGTTTCAGCCGTCACGCGAACTCGGGCCGGACGCGCGCCGCGTCATCCAGGCCAGTGTCGATAACGTGTATGAGCTTTTTGTCGGCAAAGTGGCCGCGGGCCGGGACATGAGCGTCGATCGCGCCGACAGCCTCGCGCGCGGCCGGGTGTGGGTCGGCGCCGATGCGCTGGAAATGGGACTGATCGATAGTCCCGGTGGCCTGGAAGAGGCAATCGCGGCTGCCGCCGATGCGGCCGGGCTGGCCGACGGCGACTACGCGGTCGATTTCATCGCGCGGCCGCTGAATTTCCGCGAGCAGCTGGCCGGCAGTTTCGCCGTTCGGGTTGCCCGGTGGGCCGCCTGGCTGGGGCTCGACGACAGTTTCTCAGGCGTCGCAGGCATACCGGGACTGCTGCAGGCAGTCGGCGAGCAGACTGCCTGGCTGGCACGCTTCAATGATCCCGGAGGCCTCTACTACCACTGCTTCTGCAGCCCGGACTAGCCGCGCGGCAGTCAGGCCGTGTCGCTCTCGCCGCGCGCCTTCGGGTAGTCGAAATACAGCAGATTGCAGCGCGCCTCGGCTAGCTCGGCCCAGCTGTCGGCCTCGGTCTCGAGGCAGACCACGCCGGTGGTCGGCACATTGTCGATATACCGGCCGCTGAGCTGACTGGCCAGTTCGGTCAGCCCGGGGTTATGCCCGACCACCACGACATCGTGAAACTGGTCGTCCTGGCGCGCGATCACCGCGAGTATCTGCTCGGGGCTGGCCAGGTACAGCTCCTTCTCAGACTGCAGAAACTCTTGCGGGTAATTCAATGTTTTCGCTATTCTTTTTGCTGTCGATCGCGCGCGCTTTGCGGGGCTGGTAATAATCAGTGACGGTCGCGCGCCGCGCTCGAGCAGTCGCCGGCCCATGTCCGGCGCATCCTGCCTGCCGCGGCTGTTGAGCGGCCGGTCGAAGTCATCGAGCCCGGCATCTTTCCAGCTCGACTTGGCGTGCCGCAGCAGCGACAGACGGCGCCTGCCGCGGGCCATCAGAGCAGACCGGCCTCGAGCTGCGCGGCTTCCGACATCATGCCCTGGTTCCACGGTGGGTCGAATACCAGCTCAACATCGACTTTACCGACGGTCGGGATCAGGCCGACCTTGTCCTTGACGTCTTCGACCAGGATTTCGCCCATGCCGCAGCCGGGTGCGGTCAGCGTCATCTCGACGTAGACATAGCGGCTGTTGTTGTCCAGCTGCGAAATCCGGCACTCGTAGATCAGCCCCAGCTCGACGATGTTGATCGGGATTTCAGGGTCGTAGATGGTGCGCATCTGGTCCCAGACCAGTGCTTCGAACTCCGCATCGGTGGCATTCGGCGGCAGTTCCGGGGGCTTCACCGGTTCCTTGCGCAGTGCGTCGGCATCCTTGCCGGAGACCCGGTACAGATTGCCCTCGAAGTAGACGGTGAAACTGCCGCCCATGGCCTGCGTGATGTACACCAGCGAGCCCTTTTCCAGCGTGACCTGGAAGCCTGCGGGCACGACGGTGACCTCGCAGTCGCGGGCCAGTACGACGGGTTCGCTGTCTTGTCCGAACATCGATTCCGGTTCTCAGTTGTCGGTGCTTACGGCGCCGGTATCCCCGTCCAGCGCCGCGCGCAGTGTACGCCAGGGCAGCAGCGCGCAGCGCACGCGTGACGGATAGCGTCGCACGCCGGCCAGTGCCGCCAGATCGCCGGGCAGGTCAGAGTCGTCGTCCGCGCTGCCGAGCGCGTCGGCGACGTCATCGGCTCGTTGCCGGGCATCGTGTTCGTCGCAGCCGCGCAGCTGGTCGGACATGATCGATGCCGAGGCCAGCGAGATCGCGCAGCCCGTCGCCTCGTAGGCCAGGTCGTCGATACGGTCGCCGTCCAGCCGCAGATACAGGTGGATCTTATCGCCGCACAGCGGATTATGTCCCTCCGCGCTGCGATCGGGCGAATCCAGGCGCCGGAAATTGTGCGGATGCCGGCTGTGCTCCAGCACCGTCTGCCGGTACAGCTCGCGCAGGTCGTCGCTGTCGCTCATTCGCGAAACATCTCCACGGCCTGCTGCAATGCTGTGATGAGCTGATCGATGTCCTCGCGCGTGTTGTACAGCGCCAGCGATGCTCGGGCGGTGCCGGCGATGCCGAAAAACTCCATGACCGGCATCGCGCAGTGATGCCCGGTGCGGATCGCTACCCCATGGTGGTCGAGGATCGTACCCAGGTCGTGTGGGTGGATGCCGTCGACGTTGAAGGACAGCACGCCGGCCTTGTGCGTCGCGGTGCCGACCAGCTGCAGGTCCGGGACTTCGGCCAGGCGCGCGGTCGCATAGCCGAGCAGCTCGTGCTCCCAGGCGGCGATTCGCTCCATGCCGATCGCCGACAGGTAGTCGACGGCGGCGCCCAGGCCGACCGCGCCGGAAATATTCGGTGTGCCGGCTTCGAAGCGGTAGGGCAGCTCGTTGTAGGTCGTGCCGCTGAAACTCACGGTCAGGATCATGTCCCCGCCGCCCTGCCAGGGGGGCATCTCTGCCAGCGTCGCCTCGCGGGCATAGAGCGCACCGATGCCGGTGGGCGCGAGCATCTTGTGGCCGGAGAAGGCGTAGAAGTCGCAGCCGATTGCCTGCACGTCGACCGGCGTGTGCGGTATGCCCTGTGCGCCGTCGACCAGGGTCAGCGCGCCGCGTTCGCGGGCCAGCTTGACCATGTCCGCGACCGGGTTGATGGTGCCGAGCGCGTTCGACACGTGCGAGATCGCGACGATCCGGGTCCGCTCGCTGAGCAGATCGCGGTACGCGTCCTGGTCGATTTCACCGGCGGTGTTGATCGGGATCACGCGCAGTCGCGCGCCGCTGCGCTCGGCCAGCATCTGCCAGGGCACGATGTTGGAGTGATGCTCCAGGTGGCTGATAATGATCTCGTCGCCCGGCTCGAAGCTTTGTCCGAGCGACGCTGCGACGAGGTTGATCGCCTCCGTCGTGCCGCGGGTGTAGACGATTTCGCGGGTCGAGGCTGCGTTGATGAACGCGCGAACCTTGTCGCGTGCGCCCTCGTAGGCATCGGTCGCGCGGTGGCTGAGCGTGTGCACTCCGCGGTGCACGTTGGCGTGGTCGTGTTCTTCGTAATGGCGAACCGCATCGATTACCGAGCGGGGCCGCTGCGATGACGCGGCACTGTCCAGAAAGGCCAGCCGGTGCCCGTGGACTTGCTGCTTGAGGATCGGGAAGTCGCCGCGGATCAGCTCGGCGTCGAGCGGTGCGCTGTCGTGGGTGGCGGGCCGGGCGGTCATTGCGGTTTCTCCGGCAGTTCCCCCCCGAGTTTTATCGCCAGCTGCGTGAGCAGGTACTCACGCAGCGCCTCGGGCTGCAGCGCATCGATGATTTCACCGGCAAAAGCGGCGACCAGGATCCGGCGGGCGCTGTCCCGGTCGATGCCACGCGATCGCAGGTAGAACAGCGCGGCGTCATCCAGCTGCCCGGTGGTGGCCCCGTGCGCGCATTTGACATCGTCAGCGTAGATCTCGAGTTCCGGTTTGGTGTCAATTTCCGCACGCGGGCTCAACAGCAGATTGCGGTTGGACATGCCGGCGTCGGTGCCGTCGGCGCCCTCGTGCACTACGATCTTGCCGTTGAAGATCCCGCGACCGTGGTCGCCGGCAATACCGCGCACTATCTCGCTGCTGTGAGTATGCGGTGCGGCGTGATCCAGGCGCGTGTGATAGTCAATGTGCCCTTCGCCATTGGCAATGAACAGTCCGCGCAACTGCGCTTCGGCACCGGGCTCGGCGAGTGCTACCCGCAGGTCATGGCGCACCAGCGCACCGCCGAAGTCGACCAGGCTCAGGTTCAGGCGGCTGTCGCGTGCCAGGCGCAGTTGATGGGCCGCGAGGTGATGGGTATCGGCGGACTCTTCCTGCAGCCGCAGGATATCCAGGCGCGAACCAGCGCCACAGTCAGCCAGCAGCACGGTATGCACGCTGGCGGCCCCGTCGGACCGGTAATGCAGGATGATTTCCGCCTCGCTCTGCGCAGCAAGTCGCAGCATCAGCACCGGCTGCGCACTGGCATTGGGCCCGTCAGTATCGAAGCTCAGGAGCAGCGGAGCAGGCACCCGGGTTCCCGCCTCGATCTCGATCAGCAGCCCGTCGGTGACGAAGGCCGTGGCCAGGTCCGTTATGCCGGCATGCGGCCGCTCGTCGAGCAGTTCGGTCGCGACCGCCGTCTGCTCGTCACCCGTAAGGTCGGCAAATCGGCGCAGGCGCACGCCCTCTGGCGAGGCCGGCAGCGTGTCAGCGACCCCGTTGCGGAAGTCGATACGAGCGGCACTGCAGATGTCGATCTGCGTTTCGGCAGCGGCTGGCTCGTAGCGGGCAGTTTCGTTGGCAGCATAGGCGAGCAGTCGCTCGGCGTAGTCGCCGAGGTCGGTGTATTTCCAGTCTTCCTCGCGCGTGGTCGGCAGGCCGCCCGCGGCATCGAAGCGTTGCAGGGCTTCGCTGCGCAGGGCCTGCAGCCAGGCCGGCTGGTCCGGATTGCGGGCCAGCGCGGCTTCCAGCGCATGCTGCAGGGCGGCATCGCTCACTGGTTGACTGCCTCGGCCAGGACCCCATCGTAGCCCTGCGATTCCAGCTCCTCGGCCAGGTGCCGGTCGCCGGTGCGAGCGATCCGGCCTGATGCGAGCACGTGCACGTAATCGGGCTTAACGTAGTCCAGCAGTCGCTGGTAGTGGGTGACCAGGATGAAGGAACGCTCTGCGCTGCGCAGGCTGTTGACGCCGTTGGCCACGACTTTCAGCGCGTCGATATCGAGTCCCGAGTCGGTCTCGTCGAGAATTGCCAGGCTCGGCTCGAGCAGGGCGAGCTGGAAGATCTCGTTACGCTTTTTCTCGCCGCCCGAAAAGCCCTCGTTGACGGCGCGACTCAGGAACTTCTCGTCCATCTGCATCAGGCGGGCTTTCTCGCGCACCATTTTCAAAAACTGCACTGCGTCCACTTCCGGCAGTCCCAGGTGCTTGCGCTTGGCGTTCAGTGCGGCCTTGAGCAGGTAGACATTGTTCACCCCGGGTATCTCGACCGGGTACTGAAAGCCGAGAAAGACGCCCGCCCAGGCGCGCTCCTCGGGTGCCAGTTCGAGCAGGTCCTGGCCGAGGAAACTCACGCTGCCTTCGGTCACTTCATAACCGTCGCGTCCGGCCAGCACGTGGGCGAGCGTGCTCTTGCCCGAGCCGTTCGGACCCATTATCGCGTGCACTTCGCCGGCTGCGACCGTCAGGTCGATGCCACGCAGAATTTCCGCGTCGCCGGCACGCGCGTGCAGATTCTTGATTTCAAGCATTTTTTTCATCCCCGCCAGCTAGCCGACCGCGCCTTCCAGGCTGACGTTGAGCAGGTTCTGTGCTTCGACCGCGAATTCCATCGGCAGCTCGCGGAACACGTCCTTGCAGAAGCCGTTGACGATGGTGTTTACGGCATCTTCCTCCGACAGGCCGCGCTGGCGGCAGTAAAAGAGCTGGTCGTCGGCGATTTTCGACGTGGTGGCCTCGTGCTCGACGATCGCGGTCGGGTTCTTGATTTCCATATACGGGAAGGTGTGTGCGCCGCAGTCCTTGCCCATCAGCAGCGAGTCGCACTGGGTGTAGTTGCGCGCGCCTTCGGCGGTCGGAAAGACCTTGACCAGTCCGCGGTAAGATTGCTGCGCGCGGCCGGCAGAGATACCCTTTGACACGATCGTCGAGCGGGTATTTTTGCCGATGTGGATCATCTTGGTCCCGGTATCAGCCTGCTGCAGGTTGTTGGTGACGGCCACCGAGTAGAACTCGCCGACCGAATTCTCGCCGCGCAATATGCAGCTCGGGTACTTCCAGGTAATCGCCGAGCCGGCTTCGACCTGGGTCCAGGAAATCTTCGAATTGGCGCCGCGGCAGTCGCCGCGCTTGGTTACGAAGTTGTAGATGCCGCCGCGGCCTTCCTCGTCGCCCGGGTACCAGTTCTGCACCGTGGAATACTTGATTTCCGCATCCTCCAGCGCGACCAGCTCGACGACCGCCGCATGCAGCTGGTTCTCGTCGCGCATCGGTGCGGTACAGCCTTCCAGATAGCTCACATGGCTGCCGGCTTCGGCGACGATCAGGGTACGCTCGAACTGGCCGGTATTGGCCTGGTTGATGCGGAAGTAGGTCGATAGTTCCATCGGGCAACGTACGCCTTCAGGAATGTAGACGAACGAACCGTCAGTGAACACGGCGGAGTTCAGCGTGGCGAAGAAATTGTCGCGGTAGGGCACGACGCTGCCGAGATAGCGCTCCACCAGCTCCGGGTGCTTTTGGACCGCTTCGGAGAACGGGCAGAAGATCACTCCGGCCTTTTCGAGCTTGTCCTTGAACGTGGTCGCGACCGATACGCTGTCGAACACTGCATCGACCGCCACGCCCGCCAGCGCGGCCCGCTCGTGCAGCGGAATGCCGAGTTTTTCATAGGTCTCGAGCAGTTTCGGGTCGACCTCGTCCAGGCTCTTCGGCCCGTCTTTCTTTTGACCCGGTGCCGAGTAGTAGGAGATGGCCTGGTAGTCGATCGGCGGATGATGCAGCTTGGCCCATTCGGGCTCGCGCATGGTCTGCCAGTGGCGAAAGGCACGCAGGCGCCAGTTCAGCATGAAGGCGTCCACCCCCAGGGCGTGCATATCCGATAA
>CBFCXA010000031.1:0-12640 GCA_965601985.1 uncultured Chromatiales bacterium
TCGTGTCGGCGTGCAGGAAGGCTCCGTGTACATGCGCATCAGCGAAGCGCCTTCGGCCGCGAACTCGTTGATGCTGGGTGTCCGGATACCGGTTACGTAGTTCAGTGCCCGGTTGCCCATCTGGCCGAAGCTGACGTCGTCGATGAGGATGTAGAGCACATTCGGTGTCTTGCCGCCGTTACGTGCCCGTATCTCGGCGAGCTTCTGCGAAATCTCCGCGTCTTCGGCATCCCATTGCGCGCCGTACTGCGCGCGCAGGAACTTGTACTCACCATCGTGGACGATATCCCTGGCGATGACCGAGCCGGAACAGGCGAGGCCAATGATCAGGGCGATAAAGAGGGAGTGATTGCGACTCATGGTTGTTTCCTTGTCTGGATCTCTTCCAGTACGAATTTCTGCGGAGCGTTCAATACGACCAGCCGATCGCGACGCCCAGCACGTAGAGCTGTTCTCCGTGTACGAAATCGACCGACAATGACGGTGTCAGCGCTATCGAATCGAAGTACAGGTTGTAGGCCACGCCGGTACGCACGAGGAACTCGGACTTCGCGTCGCTCGGCGCGCCGTCTCGAAAACGTTCGACGCCCGGTGCAAGGTGAAAACGGAATGCAGAGCCGGCATGCAGAAAGACCGGCGCTGCAAGGATGTACTCGCGGCGATCACCGAACGCCCAGTCGCCCATCACGCCGATACCCCAGCCCGGGCTGAGGCGTCGCTCGTAGTCGAGGCCGACGGTGAAGGCCGCACTGTCCCGACCGTCACCGCTCTGCTGCCCGCCGCTGGTGAAACCGCCGAACAGCCCGAAGTGATTGGGCTGCGCCATCGGGTCCTCGGCCGCGGGAGCCGCTTGTAGAAGCGTCAGCAACACGAGCGCGGCGAGCAAACGCTGCTTCATCTGTCACCCCCGTCTTCAACGTCGGTGTCTCCGGGCAGAGAAAGCAGGGCGCCGCCGAGCAACTCTGCACAGACCGCCGAAATCGAGAGCCCGCGCGCGCCTGCATGGTCTTTGAGTCGATGCATCTGCTGGCGAGTCAGGAAAGTCACGACACGCTCACTGCGCGCCGTGTCCGGATCACCCGGTGGACGGCCGCGGCGGTTGCTGCTGTGTTTACCCGATTGTGACGCCGTCATCGCGTCGTCTCTCCTGTTGACTGGCGCCGAGGCCAGAATTTGCCGGCAATGTATCGACGCCGCTTCATCGTCAACATCAAAAATTCGTCAATCGACACGCGACTGCTTTTACCGTTCCAGAAAAATCGCGATGCCAGGCGGAACGCTGCGTTCTGCCTTGGGCGGGTTTCACGCACCAGGTAAAAATGGCCCAAGCTGAATTGGCACTCTCACCGGATCCGCGTTAGCTTTACCGGCAATATCGACGGAATCGTTCGGCCCGCCCCGGAAGCGCTCTACTGGAGTACGCGGAAATGCCCGAAATCATTCGCGGGCTTGAGTTTGAAGACACTGACCAGCTTGCCCACGGGGTCGGCTGGGACATTGACTTCCGCCAGCTCGACGCAGGCCGCTTTCGCGGCAGTGCCGACCTGACCGTGACACCGACGGTCACCGTCATGCGCATATCGCTCGGCAGGAGCTTTCATCAGCGGGGCCGGGCGCTGCCCGGTACCAGGACCTACGGCCTGGTCGACCTGGATGCACCGGATATCCGGTGGCATGGCGTGGCGGCGGAGGGCGGACTGCTGGACTTCAATTCGCCCGATGGTTTCGACGCTGTCTCGGCTGAGCAACTGAAAGGCTATACGTTTTCGATTGATGAAGGACTGCTATCCAGGACCGCAAGTGAACTCCGCGTAGACGGCCCCGAGAATCACGTGAGTTCCACCAGGCTTTGGCACGACGGTGCGACCGGCCAGCTTGCGCGACTGCGCCGGCACTTGCAGTGCTTAGATACCGCCTACGGCAATGCGAGTGATCCGAGGGCCGATCGGGAGCTCGAACAGTTGCTGGCCGAGCAGGTCCTGATGCTGATGCAACTGGACCCGGCAACACCGGTACCTGGGGAGTGGCGCAGGCATCGGCGAGTGCTGGACCGCGCGCTTACTTTCACCGAAGACAACATCGAAGATACGGTTACAGTCGCCGATATTTGCAAAGGCATCGGCGTCAGCTATTCGACGCTGCAGCGAATTTTCCACAAGGAACTCGGCCAGACGCCCAAGAGGTACATCAGGACGCTGCGGCTGCAACGCGTCCGCAACGAATTGCTGTCGGGAGGCGGAGAGGTCGTAATAGCAGACGTGGCCAACCGCTGGGGTTTCTGGCATCTCGGCCAGTTCGCGCGCGATTATCGTAGGCAGTTTCATGAGCTGCCCCGGGAGACCATACGACGTCGTCCGGCTCGCACCGCGGGAAATGACCCGTAGCCGGGGCGCAAAGACATAGCGGGCTGGCAGCGCCGCGGCTATGCTTGGCCTAAGAACCGGTTAGCAGAATTCACGCCATGCTCGAATACACACTGGATAGCGCCGAAGGCATCCTCGAAATCAACCCGCTGAGCCAGCTGAGCAGCGAAGATTTCCAGTCATTGACCGAAGCCGTCGACGACTACATCGTCGAGCATGGCGCACTCACCGGTATAATCATCAGTGCCGACCCGTTTCCGGGCTGGGAAGACTTCGGCGCGCTGGTCTCGCACCTGAAGTTCGTGCGTGGCGCCCAGCAGGACGTTAGCCGCGTGGCCGTTGTCACGGACAACTCTGTACTTACCCTCATTCCGAAGGTCGTCGATCATTTCATCAGTGCTGAAGTCAGGCATTTCGATTCTTCGCAGCGTGACGGGGCCATGGACTGGCTGCGCTCGGAGCTCTCAGAAGGCGCGACCGGCTGAACCCAGGCGCAGGCTGCGAGCCTGTCTGAAGATCGCGCTCGCGTCTCTGGCCGCGGTCGCGGTCACCCCCACGACAGCAATCGGCCAGTCATTCCTGGAATCTGAGTCCGGCCCGTACATCCACTACTCCTACTCCGCGCTGTTTGGCTCCGGCATCTACCGGCTGGACGACCGTACTGTCACGACCCTGCGCGTAGTCCCAAGCTTTCGCCTGCGCGAGACCACGGACGAACAGCCGGGTATCCGGTTGCTGATGCCGATGACGGCCGGTTGGCACAACTTCAAATTCGACAGTCTCGGCGACCTTGGCGACCTGCTTGAGGAGCCGGCCGCGACGCTTACCGTGTTGCCGGGCATCGAGCTTGAGTACCAGTTGAGTCCGACGTGGTCGGTTCGACCAGCCGTTTATGCCGGCGCGGGATTCGATTTCAACAACGATGAAACGAATTTCGTGTACGGCGCAGCGGTACACACTACCTACGACCTCGGCGGCGATCAGTTGCGCAGTATGCTCGGCGGAGAAATACTCGTTGCCGGGCACGTGCCAACGCAAGGCGTATCCAAGTTCATTCCCCGCGCCGGCCTCGGGCTGGACCTGATTTTCCCGACCGGCTGGCAGCTCGGCCAGGGCGAGGTGTTTATCAACACCCAGTTCCTCGGCTACGGCTACTTCAATGAACTCTCGTTCGAAACCCTCGGCGAAGAAGATATCGAAGTCAGTGTCGAGGGCCAGGTCGGGCTCGCAATCGGTCGCGATCCGCCGATCAACATCCTCGGCTTCGACGCAGAGCGCATCGGTATCGGCTACCGACGCAGCAAGAACATCGAGGCGATCGTGTTCATCTTTGGTTTTCCGTTCTAGAAAACCGACCATGCGCGGCGCGTTGCAAAGCGCCGGGGCAGCGCCGACACTCTGAGCGCCGTGCTCGATCTCGCTATCCTGCTCAGCTTCGTTACCATCAGCCTGTACCTCGGCTGGCGGGCCCGGCGGCGTGCGTCGCGCAGCCTCGATGAGTATTTCCTGGCCGGGCGCAGTGTGGGTGGCTGGAGCGCCGGGCTGAGTATGGCAGCGACGCAGTTCGCGGCCGATACGCCGTTGCTGGTCATGGGCCTGCTGGCAGCCGCTGGCACCGCTTCACTGTGGCGGCTGTGGATTTACGGTCTGGCCTTCCTGCTGATGGGTTTCGTGCTGGCTGCCTGCTGGCGCCGGGCCGGCGTATTGACCGACGCGGAACTGACCACGCTGCGCTACAGCGCCCGTGGCGCGCTAACGCTGCGTGCGCTGAAAGCGGTGTTCTACGGCACGGTCATCAACTGCGTGGTGCTGGCCTTCGTGCTGGCCGCGGCCACCCGCCTGTTCGAGCTGTTCCTGCCCTGGCATGACTGGCTGCCGGCGGGCTTTTACACGTCGATCGCAAGCCTGGTGGCAGCGTCGGGCCTGGCACTGAACTCCGGGCTGACCGGTCTTGCCGACGTCATCGCCACCACCAACAATCTGCTCAGCATCGCCGCGATGCTGGTGTTCGTCGCCGGCTATTCGACCACCGGCGGCCTGCGCAGCGTGATCGGTACCGATGTCGTACAGCTGTTCATCATGCTGACCGGTACCGTGCTGTACGCGGTGTTCGCTCTCACCGCGGCTGGCGGGCTGGGCCAGCTGCCCGATGCACTGGTTGCCGCCTACGGTAGCGAGCAGGCCGAACGTTTCCTCAGCTTCACGCCGAGCGCCGGCGATGCGCTGCTGCCGTTCTTCGTAATTCTGGGCTTGCAGTGGTTCTACCAGGTCAACGCCGACGGCACCGGCTATCTCGCCCAGCGCAGCATGGCCTGCCGCGACGACAAGCAGGCGCGACTTGCCGCGGTCGTGTTTACCATCACGCAGGTGGTGGTGCGCAGCCTGCTCTGGCTGTTGATCGGCCTGGCACTGCTGGTGGTATTCCCGTTCGACGCCGGGGCACCGGTCACCGATGCGTTCATCGCCAGCCGCGAGCTGAGCTTCGCCGTCGGCATCGACGAGCTGCTGCCCGCCGGTGCGCGCGGGCTGATGCTGACTGCGATGCTCGCGGCGCTGGCCTCCACGCTGGATACACACATGAACTGGGGTGCGAGCTACTGGAGCAATGACCTGTACAAAGCCGTGTGGGTCGAGCGCGTGCAGGGCCGAAACGCGACGCCGGGCGAGCTGGTCCGGGTCGCCCGGCTGTCGACCGTACTGCTGCTGCTGATTGCGCTGGTCGTCATGGTCAACCTCGGCTCGATCCAGGCGGCCTGGCAGACCTCACTGCTGTTCGGTGCCGGCACCGGCGCGGTGCTGGTGCTGCGCTGGCTGTGGGAGCGCATCAACCTGTACAGCGAACTCGGCTCCATCCTCGTCGCCTTGCTGCTTGCGCCCGTACTGATCTTCACGGTCGAAGCGGAGTGGCTGAGGCTGGCGATCATGGCCGGTGTGTCGACGCTCGTGGTGATTGCCACGGCACTGTGGC
This sequence comes from uncultured Chromatiales bacterium, assembly GCA_965601985.1. Lineage (GTDB taxonomy): Bacteria > Pseudomonadota > Gammaproteobacteria > Steroidobacterales > J054. The sequence continues at coordinate 5,332 of CBFCXA010000031.1, forward strand.
TGCCCGGCACCGAACCGGCCCGGCTGATGGCCTTCTACGATCGCGTTCGACCCCCGGGCTGGTGGACGAAGACCGCGCGCGGGCTGGGACTGGACACCATCGAACCGCGCCGCGAGTTCCGCCGCGACCTGCTCGCGGTGGCTGCCGCCGCGGTCAGCGTCTATGGCTGGCTGGTCGGCTTCGGGCAGCTGCTGTTGGGCACGGCTACGCCATTGATGACTGGAGCGCTGATCTCGTTCGCTTTCTTGTCGGTACCGGTCTGGTGGCGCGTGGTGGCGCGCTGACCCGGGCCGCCGGCAACACGGGTCTGCGGCATCGGGTTACCCTATCGACATTGCAGCCCGCCAGGGCCCGAAAGGCTTGATGCTCGGATACTCCCGTGACGACCAGGATCATTAGTCAGCCAGGTGCACTGATCAGCCTGGCCGCAGTCGTCGTGCTGATCTACGGCATGCAGGCAGCCAGCGTGCTGCTGGTGCCGTTCCTGGTGGCCGCGTTCCTCGCGCTGATTACCGTTCGCCCGATGCTCTGGATGCAATCCAAGCGCGTGCCGCAGCTGCTGGCCGTTGTGATCATCGTGATCGGCATCGGGCTATTCCTGTCGGTCATCGTGGCACTGGTCGGGGCATCCGTTGCCGATTTCACCGCGGCACTGCCGGGCTACCAGCAGCGACTCGACACAACCGTGAGGCAGTTCCTCGATTACATCAGCCAGTGGTTCGACGGCCAGCTGGAACTGCAGCAGCTTCGCGAAATCTTTGACCCCGGACTCGCCATCCGCATGGCCGGCACGATTCTCAACTCCGTGCGCGGCGTGCTGACCAACATCTTCCTGATCGTGCTGACCATGGTGTTCATCCTGCTCGAGGCCTCGAGCCTGCGCATTAAAATGAGCGCGGTGCTGGCCGGTCGGGACGAAGACGGGCGCGAGGGGGCGCTGGTCAATACCCGGGAGTTTCTGAACAACCTCGGCCGTTACCTCGGCATCAAGACGATGGTCAGCCTGGCGACGGGGCTGCTGATCGGCCTGCTCACCTGGCTGATCGGCCTGGACTTTCCCTTGCTCTGGGCCCTGCTCGCTTTCCTGCTGAACTACATCCCAACCATCGGTTCAATCCTGGCCGCGGTGCCCGCAGTGCTGCTTGCGCTGGTAACTCTCGGCGTTGGGCCGATGCTCGCGACACTGGCTGCCTTCGTCAGCGTCAACATCATGTTCGGCAACTTCCTCGAGCCGCGCCTGCTCGGCCACGGTGTCGGCATCTCGCCACTGGTAGTGTTCGTCGGCCTGTTCTTCTGGGGCTGGGTATTCGGCCCGGTCGGCATGCTGCTGTCGGTACCGCTGACCATGACCGTGAAAATGGCGGTGGAAAGCAACGACCGTACGCGCTGGCTGGGGCTGCTGCTCGGCTCCGAGCGCAACGCAAAGCGGGAACTCGAAGAAGGCGGCTAGGGTGAGTGGCCTACTTGCCCTGCTCGACGACGTGGCCACGATCGCCAAGGTGGCCGCGGCCTCTGTGGACGACGTGGCCGGAATGGCGGTCAAGGCCGGGTCGAAGACTGCCGGCGTGGTCATCGACGACGCCGCAGTCACGCCGCGCTACGTGACCGGGTTTTCTGCCGATCGCGAGCTGCCGATCATCGGCAAAATCGCGCTCGGGTCGATCAAGAACAAGATGTTCATCCTGCTGCCGGCCGCGCTGCTGTTGAACGTCTTCGCTCCGTTCCTGATTACGCCGCTGCTGATGATCGGTGGGTCTTACCTGTGTTTCGAGGGCGCGGAGAAGGTCTGGCACAAATTCTCCGGTGCCGGGCACCACGACGAGGAACACGAGGCCGTCGGCGACCCGCTGCACCTGGAGCGTGAGCGCGTGGCCGGCGCCATCAAGACCGACTTCATCCTGTCGGCCGAGATCATGACCATCGCGCTGGCCGCGATACCGGATAGCAGCTTCATTATGGAGGCGGTTACGCTCGCCGTAGTCGGTATTGCGATCACCGGGCTCGTGTACGGCGGTGTCGCGCTGATCGTGAAAGCCGATGATGTCGGCCTGCACCTGCACGAGCGCGGCCGGCTGGCGGCGACGCGCGCACTCGGCCGCGGCATCGTGCAGGCGATGCCGAAATTCCTCGTGCTGCTGTCCACCGTCGGCACGCTGGCAATGCTGTGGGTCGGCGGCTCGATAATCGTGCACGGCCTCGAGGAACTGGGTTTTACCTGGCTCGGTCACCTGGTCGAGGACTGGTCGGCGGCCGCGGCCAATGCAGCCGGATTTGCACCCGGTCTGATCGCCTGGCTGACGCGCGCGCTGCTCGACGGCCTGTTCGGCCTGGCGCTGGGCCTGCTGCTGATCGTGCCGGGCACCAGGCTGATCGCGCCGCTGTGGGCCCGGCTCACCGGGTATCCGGATACCTAGTTCGCCGCAGGCTCGGCCGCCGACTTCGGCAGGCTGAAGTTCAGCACCAGCCAGGCAAGGAACGCAGACAGCAGTGAACCGACCAGGATGCCCAGCCGGTCGGCGCTGAGCAGGTCGCCACCGGTGCGCTCGAACGCGAGCCCGGCGATGAACAGGCTCATGGTGAAGCCGATGCCGCAGGCGAAAGAAACGCCGAGCAGCTGGGTCCAGGTCACACCCTTGGGCAGCTGTGCCAGTTTCAGCAGAACCGCCAGTGCGACCGCCCCCATGATGCCGATCGGTTTGCCCAGAACCAGGCCCAGCTCGATACCCAGGGTCACGGACTCGGTGACGTCTTCCAGCGACAGGCCACGCAGTGACAGCCCGGCATTGGCGAAGGCAAACATCGGCAGAATGACCAGCGCGACCGGTTTGTGCAGGTCGTGTTCGAGTTCGCGCAGCGGCGAGCCGCCCTTGGCATCGCGCATCGGCACGCAGAAGGCAATCAGCACGCCGGCCAGCGTCGCGTGCACGCCGGACTTCAGCACCGCGACCCACATCGCGGCGCCGAGCAGCACATAGGCCGACTTGCTGGTCACGCCACGGCGGTTCATCAATACGGCGATAGCCAGCGCGAATGCACCGAATACCAGCGCGGCTACTGACAGGTCGGCGGAGTAGAACAGCGCGATGATCACGATCGCGGCGAGGTCGTCGAAGATCGCCAGCGACAGCAGGAAGATCTTCAGCGCTACCGGTACCCGCGTGCCGAACACGCTCAGAAGCGCCAGCGCGAAGGCGATGTCGGTGGCGACCGGAATCGCCCAGCCGTTCAGCGCGGTCTCGCTCTGGTAATTGAGCGCGACGTAGATCAGGGCCGGCACGAGCATGCCGCCGAGCGCGCCGAGACCGGGCAGCACGACCTGGGAGATCGAACTCAGCTCGCCCTCGACGATCTCGCGCTTGATCTCAAGCCCGATCAGGAAGAAAAACACCGCCATCCAAAGATCGTTGACCCACAGCAGCAGCGGCTTGGTGACCTCGAAGTCCTCGATGCGGAGGCTGCCGGTGATATTCAGGAAAGCGTCGTAATAAACCGACCAGGGCGAATTCGCGATGATCAGAGCCGCGACTGACGAGATCATCAGCAGAATTCCGCCGGCGGACTCCAGCCGGATAAACTCGCGCACCGCGCTCACCAGGCGGGTGCCGCGCGGCGAAGACGTTTGCTGACCGGAGTCGTTCATAGTGGCGCCATTCGACAAGCTGGCTGTGACGATAACGCTTCTGCGATCACTGTGGGCGGCCGACCCGGAAAAAAGCCGCGGCTCGCCGTACGAGCCGCGGCTGTCTGTGCCGTGTCGGGTCTAGCTTTCGAGACGCCGACGAAGGAAGCCGATACCCGTGCCCAGCGCCACCAGCAAGCCGCCGAGGAGACCAATAGAAGCGAGCGGGCTCGCTGTACTCGGAAGCATAGCTCCGCCGTCATCAGCCGGTGCCATCATTGCCGTGACCGGCGCCACAGCCGCGGGCGCGGTGTCGATATCGTCGTCGCCGGCCACGTGCACCTCGAAGCGATCCTCAGGCACCATGAAATTCAGCTGCTGCCCACGCTGCATGTCGCGCAGCTGATAGGTGCGACTGCCAATCTTGATTCGCTGCGACATGTCGGGCTCGAATTCAGTCGTCGGGCCCCAGTTGCCGTCCGGTCCCTTGAACCTCGCGCGGACCTTACCGCCGCGGTTACGGACTATCTCGCCTTCGAATTCGGCAAACAGCCTGCCATCGACTTCGTGTACCGCAAGACAGTAGTCCTTGGCATTCGGGAAACGGGCGGCGAACTGGCCGCTGAAGCTCAGGTCGTCGCAACTGGGCGCCGCAGCTTCATGCGCGCCGGCGAACCCCTGTTGCGCCAGGCCGAACAAGGCGGCACCGGCCAGTATCGAGACTATTTTCTTGGTCAACTTTCTCTCCTCGTGTGTTGTGAACTTCACTGTGTTCCGGCGCCTAGACGCCAGGTCCTTCTTTTCCAGCCACCAGGCCGCGAACGATAAAGCGCTGCGGCGCGTGGCCGACGAAATAAAACGGATAGCAGGTAACCAGCGTCACCATCTCGTCGCCTTCGTCCTTAAGAACCCAGGTCTCTTCGGGATCGACGATGAACGTCTCGGTGACGCGATACTGAACCTGCCCATAGAGGTGCTCGACCGAGATCGTGTCACCCGGCCTGATGTCTTTCAGGACACGAAAGAAGCCGTCGCGGTGGCCGGCGATACCCAGGTTGCCGGATTCTCCCGGCATGGACGTACCTTCGATCAGGCCGACACCGCGGTTGAGTACCAGCTCGTCGGTGCCATCGAAAATCGGTACCTCCAGACCCAGACTGGGTATCCGCAATACCCCGGCCGGACTGACGGTGAGGTCGGTCAGAGACCGGCGGTAGGCCTCGATGCGCCCGTCGGCCCACAGGCTGAGGTCCGGCTGAGCGATCTGCGCCGCGTTCATGCTGGTCGCTGCCCGCGCAGCGGAGAACTCGGCCATCCCCCTGGCCGCACCGAGCCTCGCGTCGACCTGGGCCACCGCTAGAAACCCCAGCAATGACAGGCCGGAGGCGATACAGCAGCACTGAGCAAGCCGTAGCCAATCTGGCAGACGCCTGCGCGAAAGAAGACGAACGTTTCTAGTCACTGGTAACTGCCTGCCGACTGCCAACCTGGCTGGTATACGATTATGTTATCAAAGCGGCGCTCACGCGGAGCTTCGGTGCGAGCACCAGATCTGCGAAGTCCGGGCGCTCTATTCAATAATTGCCCCCGGCTGCTTGCTGGCAGGACGGAAACGGCGACTAATTAGTCGGCACAGTGAAAACCCACACGCCTGTGCAAGGCTCAGACCCGATCGGACGAGGGGTGCAGAAATGCGGGCAATTTATCGGTCAGACGACCATTCCCTGCTCGACCGGGTGGTCATCGTTACCGGCGGCGGCCGCGGGCTCGGGCGGGAGATGGCGCTGGCGCTGATCGCCTCCGGGGCGCGGGTCGTGATCACCGGCGCCCGGTCTGCCGCCGAGCTCGAGCAGGTGCAGTCCGAGGCCGAAGAAATCGGCGGCGTCGATCGCTGCCGGAGCGTGCTGGCGGACGTGACGAGCGAAGCGGACTGCGCGCAGGTCGTCGCGACCGCAATCGATGCCTTCGGCGCAATCTACGGACTGATCAACAACGCAGGCCGGGGCATGCGCCTGATCAGCGAGGCCTTTAACACTCAGCCAACACGGTTCTGGGAATCAGACCCGGAAGCCTGGCGGAAGATCGTCGACACCAACATCAACGGCGCGTTTCTGATGGCCCGGGCGGCTGCGCCGCATCTTGTCGCACAGGGTGCCGGCATGATTGTCAACATTTCGACCAGCCCGGTTACCATGGTCCGGCGCGGCTACTCGCCGTACGGACCGTCAAAGGCGGCGCTGGAAGCCTGTTCTGCATCCTGGGCGCAGGACTTCGACGGCCGCGGCGTGTGCGTGAACGTGCTGCTGCCCGGCGGCGCGACCGACACCGCGCTGTTGCCTGGCAGCGGGCCCGGCCGACGCGGCGCAGACGGCCAGCTGCTCGACCCCGCGATCATGGCGCCACCGGCAGTATGGTTGTGCAGCGACGATGCCCGCCGTTATACCGGGCGACGTTTCGTCGCGAAGCACTGGAAGCCGGGCATGAGCAAAGATGAAGGCGTTCGGGCTGCGCTGCAGCCGGAAGTCGCAACTCCGTCGATTACCTGACGCGCTTTCGGTCAGCTAAAGAGACAGCAACATGAAAAAGAAGCGCATCGCCATTGCCTGCCAGGGTGGCGGAACACAGACTGCTTTTACCGCCGGCGTACTGACCGAATGGCTCGAGCAACGCGTGCAGGACAAGTTCGAGATCAGCGGCCTGTCCGGTACCTCGGGCGGCGCGATCTGCGCGACGGCTGCCTGGTATGGCCTGGAGCGCGAGAGAAACGGCTGTGCCGAACCGGCGTATGCCACGCTGAACGAGTTCTGGCAGTCCAACGCAGCGCAGACGCCCGCCGAGAAGCTGTTTGCCGCCGTCACCGGCGCGTACAGCTGGAGCACGGATCGCGGTCTGCTGCCCACGTTGCCGACCAATCCTTATCGCGACGACCCGGCCGTGCAGATCATGCAGGCCATGTTCCCGCGGCGTGAGTTTCTCGATTTTCGTGCGCTACTCGAAAAACATATCGACTTTGCCGAACTCAATGCATTGATACGGGACGACAGTCCGCGCCTGCTGCTAGGCGCGGTCAAAGTGTTGAGCGGGCGCTTCAAGGCTTTCGACTCCAGAGTACCCGGCGAGATCTGCGTCGAGTCTCTGCTGGCATCTGCCGCCGTACCGAACCTGTTCAAGGCGGTCAACGTGCACGGCGAGCTCTACTGGGACGGGCTGTTCTCGCAGAACCCGCCGGTCGCCCAGTTTCTCAGATGCGAGCTGGAGCGTCGGCCGAATGAAGTATGGGTGGTCCTGATCAACCCGCTGGAAATTCAGGAAGAACCGAAGACCACGGCCGATATCATCGACCGGCGCAACGAACTCGGCGGCAACATCTCGCTCTACCAGGAAATCAGTTTCATCGAGCTGGTCAATAACTGGCTGGAAACCGGTTGCTTCAGCGACGACGTCGCCGCGACCATGCAGCCGGTGAAGATCCGTGTAATCAGAATGGATCCGGCAGTCAGCGATGAGCTGGGCCATTCGTCCAAACTGAGCCGCAGCGACCGCTTGATCCGGCAGCTGACCGAGCACGGCCGCGAACAGGGTCGTAAGTTCCTCGCCGACCTGGAAGGTCTCAGGCCGCAGTCCAGCCCCCGTCCACGGGCAGCGCAACACCCGTGATGTTCTCGGCCGCATCCGAACACAGAAACAACG
>CBFCXA010000032.1:0-12548 GCA_965601985.1 uncultured Chromatiales bacterium
CGTGATCCTGCTACGGGACCGTTACAGAACTATTACAGAATCGTCACATAAGAGCGGTAATCGGCCTATTTACGAGGTGCGGCGGCGCGGCGAAGGCGATCGTTGATCGCCTCGCCCAGGCCGCTTTCCGGTACCGGCATAACCGCGATGACCGGATGACCGGCACCGTCCAGTTGCCGAAGGAACGGGTACAGGTTCGCGGCTGCCTCGGTCGTATCGCCGACCGGCGAGAGATTGAGGGCGTTGCCCGGCGCATCGGGCCCGAAGGCCAGCAGGATCTCGCCCGGCCCGGCGTCTTGCGCATCGAGCCGCAGCCGCGCGCGCGGTGCGTAGTGCGATTCGAGCTGACCGGGTGCCGTGACCCGGCCCGGATCGGCTCCCGACAACGGGCCGATTACGGCTTCGATGCGCTCTCGCCCGATAGCGCCCGGGCGCAGCAGCCTCGGCGGCTCGTCGGGCAGCAGGCTGACAATAGTTGACTCGATACCGGACCGGCAGGCGCCGCCGTCCAGCACCAGCGAGACGCCATCGTCGAACTCGGCGGCTACATCGGTGGCCCGGGTCGGACTCAGTCGGCCCGACCTGTTTGCGGAAGGGGCGGCGAGCGGCCGCTCGCAGGCTCTAAGCAATTCGCGTGCGACCGGGTGATCGGGAACGCGCAGCGCAATCGTGTAGAGACCGGCGCGGGACAGCTCGCAACTGGTCGTCGAATCGGTGACCGGCACGACCAGTGTCAGCGGCCCGGGCCAGAATGCGTCCGCCAGCGAGCTCGCGCGAGAGTCGAGGTCGCCTTCCCGCATCGCGTCGCCCGGCGAGTAGAGATGACTGATCAGCGGGTTGAAGCGCGGCCGTTCCTTGGCCGCGTAGATCTTCGCGACTGCCGCGGGACTACTTGCGTCGCCGGCGAGGCCGTAAACGGTCTCGGTCGGCATACCGACCAGCTCGCCGTTGCGAATCGCATCGGCAGCTGCATCGATAGTGTCCGCGTCCGGACGAAGTATGCGTGGTCTGGCCAAACGCGCGGGTCAGACCCGCTACCTGGTTTGTGTCATGGCTACTTTTCCCAGACTTCCCGCCGCAGCCAGTCGGTCAGTTCGCCGGCATCGTAGCCGGTCAGGTCCTTATCGATTTCCAGGCTCACTGACTGCTTCACGGCGGCCGGCAGCACGTCGCGCAGGTGGCCGAGCAGGCGCGGGGCCGAGATGATTACCAGCTTGCGATAGTCGCCGCGCTGCGCTGCTTCGGCGAGCATCTGCGCAATATCCCGGGCCAGCCGGTTCTCTTCTTCATCATGCGCCGTGGTTCGCGGTTCCATCGCGTGCCGTCCCTGGCCGCCGCTGTCGAAGCTGCGGCCCGGCCGGTCGGCATCGATATCCCGCCCCGCCATGCGGCCGGTTGGCCAGTCTACTTTGCGCAGTTCCTGCAGCGGGGCGAGTTTCTTGTCGTGCGCGAATAGCCGATACCCCGAGCCATTCGCGGTCAGTATCCATTCGCGGGCTTCGTTCGTCATGTTCGTGCCTCCGGCTCCCGCGCGGGCGGGATCTGCAACAGGACGAACAGTCTATACGGGCCGAAATGCCGATTCGAAGTCGTTCGCGCTGCGGAATGTACGGCTTGGTAGCAATCGCTAAACTGGCTATATTCCCTGATCAACTGCGTGCTTGTGTTCCATGGGCAGGTACACCGCGGAGCAGACCAAGCCCGGGGCCGAAGGCGTGACCATAAAAATAACCAGGGGCCTCGACCTGCCGATCTCCGGCCAGCCCCCGACATCTATCGAACCGGCGCCGGCGGTGGCCAGCGTCGCGTTGCTTGGCCGCGACTATGTGGGCCTGAAGCCGCGCATGCTGGTTCGCCCCGGAGATCCGGTCGTCACGGGCCAGCCGCTGTTCGTCGACAAGCGCGACCCGGCCGTGCAGTTTGTCGCGCCGGGCGGGGGCAGGGTCGCCGCGGTCAACCGTGGCAATCGTCGGCGTCTGCTGTCGGTGGTGATCGAACTCGACGGCAGCGACACAGCGATGCCGCCGGTCGATTCCGCTTCGGGCGACCCGGCTGATCTCGATGCCGACGCTGTGCGCGATCTGTTATGCCGCAGTGGCCTGTGGACCGCACTCCGCGCCCGGCCCTTCGGCCGCGTGCCGCCGTCGGACAGCCGGCCGCGGTCGATCTTCGTGACCGCGATCGATACTCATCCGCTGGCCGCCGACCCCGCCGCTATCGTCGCGCCGCACGCTGCCGCCTTCGAGACGGGCCTTGCGGTGCTGGCCCGCCTGACCGATGGCCCCGTGCACTTGTGTACCGGGCCCGGGTGGCAGGGCCCGACCGGCGATCCTGGCCGGGTTCGACACACGGAGTTCTCCGGGCCGCACCCGGCCGGGCTGCCGGGTACCCACATCCACTTTCTCGACCCGGTGTCAGTCAATCGGGTCGTGTGGCACATCGGTTACCAGGATGTGATCGCATTCGGCCGGCTGTTTCGCGACGGCGTGCTCGACTTCTCGCGCATCGTCGCGCTCGGCGGTCCCGGCTTCGAACAACCGGTGCTGCTCGCCGCACGGGCCGGCGCGAGCATCGACGACTTGTGTGCCGGCCGCGTGCGCGCCGTCGGTCGCCGCCACGCGCCGGTGCGGCTGGTATCCGGGCCGGTACTCAGCGGCCGCCAGGCGCGCGGTGCCGAGGCGCACCTCGGCCGCTATCACCAGCAGGTCGCGGCAATCCCGGAAGGCGAGGGACATCGCTGGTTCGGCTGGCTGCGGCTGTTTTCGAAAGGTCACAGCTTTTCGGGACTATTGCGCCGGCACCGGCCGCTGACCCGCGGTGTCCAGACCACCGCGGCCGGCGGCGTGCCGCGGACCCTGCTGCCGGCCGAGGCCTTCGAAAAGGTCATGCCCCTGGACATTCTTACCGTTCCGCTGCTGCGTGCGCTGCTGATTCGCGACACCGACCAGGCGCAGGCGCTCGGTTGCCTGGAACTGGATGCCGAGGATCTCGCGCTGTGCTCCTACGTTTGCCCGGGCAAGATGGACTACGGGTCGATCCTGCGCGTGAACCTCGCGCAGATCGAGCGGGAAGGCTGAGAGATGCGTCGCGCGTTTCGGATACAGCGTCGGAGGCTCGCCCGCGACCCGGAGTACTCGGTGAAGCGCTCGGCCTTCGAGCTGGTCGACGGCTTCCTGTTTTCGACCCTGCGCCCGACCACCGGTGCGCCGCACGTGCGCGACAGCAACAGCGTGCAGCGGCTGATGAACACCTTCGTGATCGCTTCGCTGCCCTGCTGGGTACTGGGTTTGTGGAGCGTCGGCCTGCAGGCAAACCGGGCGCTGCTGATGCTCGGGCGCGAGCGTGCCGAGGGCTGGCGGGCCGGGCTGGTCGAAGCACTGGGCTTCGGTTTCGACCCGACGAGCATCGCCGACTGTTTCCTGCATGGCCTGGTCTTCTTCCTGCCGGTGTTCCTGACCGCGCTGCTGGTCGGCGCATTCTGGGAAATCCTGTTCGCGCGCTATCGCCGCCGCCGCATCGACGACGGACTGCTGTCGGTGGCCTGGCTGTACACGCTGATCCTGCCGGCCTCGGTACCGCTGTGGTGGGCCGCCGTCGGCATGAGCGTCGCAATCATCCTGGGCAAGGGCATCTTCGGCGGCACCGGGCGCTACCTGGTCAGCCCGGCAATCCTGGGCATGACTTTCCTGACCTTTTCCTACCCGGACCTGCTGTTCGGCGCGGGCGCCTGGGTGCCGGTAGCGGGCTTCAGCGACCCGACGACCATCGAGTTGTATACCGAAGAAGGCGGCATCCCTGCGCTGCTGTCGGTGGGTTACAGCTGGACCGGCATGTTCTTCGGCGACCAGCCAGGCCCGTTCGGCGTGGTCTCGCTGTTCGGTTGCCTGCTCGGCGCGGCCTACCTGATCCTCACCGGCAGCGCCTCCTGGCGCATCATGCTGGGCTCCGTGCTTGGCCTGGTGATCACCACCTACCTGTTCAACTGGGTCAGCTCTGCCGACAATTTCATCGCGCAGATTCCCTGGCACTGGCACGTAGTGACGGGCGGCTGGGCCTTCGGCACGGTATTCCTGGCCACCGACCCAATCGCCGCGTCGTATACCAATCCCGGTCGCTGGATCTACGGTTTCGTGGTCGGCTGCCTGACCATCGTGATCCGCGTGACCAACCCCGCGTACTACGAGGGCGTGATCTTCGCAATCCTGCTTGCCAGCGTGTTCGCGCCTGTGTTCGATTACGTCGTCGTCCAGCGCAATATCCGGCGCAGGCAGCGGCGCCTGGCAGAAGCACCATGAACAACGAAAGCCCGCGCAAGTCGCTGCTCGTGGTGCTGTCGGTCGCGCTGTTCTGCTCTGTACTGGTGAGCGTGGCCACCGTGGTGCTGGAGCCGCTGCAGCAGCGCAACGCGCTGGTCGAGCGCAGCCGCAACATCGTCGCGCTGTCGGGACTGGTGCCGCCGGGCGCATCGCTGTCCGCCGACGAGGTTCTCGATGCGGCCGCGCAGCTCGACGCGCGGCTGGTCGATCTGGAGTCCGGCCGCTTCGTAGACAACGTGGATGTCGACGCATTCGACTCGCGCGCCGCGTTGGCGGACCCGGATACCAGCGTTGACGTACCACCCGAGCTGGACCTGGCCCGGCTGGGGCGCCGCGCGCGGCTCGAGCGGATCTACCTGGTCTGGGGTGACGACGGCCTGCAGCGCGTGATTCTGCCGATTCGCGGCGAGGGCATGTGGTCCACGCTATATGGCTTCGTCGCGCTCGAAGACGACCTGAACACCATCGGCGCCGCCACTTTCTACGAGCAGGCCGAGACTGCCGGCCTGGGCGACCAGATCACCAGCCCGGCCTGGCTTGCGCTATGGCCTGGCAGGGCCTTGTTCGGCAATGACGGAGCGTTTCGTTTCCGGATCGCCGAGGGGCCGGTGGAACCCGATTCCCCGGCGGCCCGGCACCAGGTCGACGGCCTGACCGGCGCCACTGTCACCGGCAGCGCCGTGACCGCGCTGCTGCGCTACTGGTTCGGCCCGCACGGCTATGCACCGCTGCTGTCCCGCCTCGAGGCCGATCCGCCGCAACGCCAGTCGACCGACCGGAGTGACTCATGAGTTTCGACCGCCATCTGCTGAGCGATCCGCTGGTACGCGAGAACCCGATTACCCTGCAGGTGCTGGGCATCTGCTCGGCGCTGGCCATTACCAATACGCTGAAAACTGCGCTGGTGATGAGCCTTTCGGTCATCGCGGTGCTGGCGTTCTCCAATACCTGCGTCAGCGCGATCCGGCGGCATATCCCGAACAACCTGCGCATCATCATCCAGATGACCATCATCGCGACGGGTGTGATCGTGGTCGACGAGGTGCTCAAGGCCTTCGTGCCCGACGTCGCGCGCACGCTGTCGGTGTTCGTCGGCCTGATCGTGACCAACTGCATCGTGCTCGGCCGCGCCGAGGCCTTTGCGATCAAGAACGGTGTGTGGCGCAGTTTCCTCGACGGCGTCGGCAACGGCCTGGGCTATGGCTTCATCCTGGTGGTGGTGGCGAGCATTCGGGAGCTGGTCGGCGCAGGCGAGTTGCTCGGTTACCCGGTACTGAAGACCGTGCAGGACGGCGGCTGGTATGTGCCCAACCAGCTCATGCTGCTGCCGCCCAGCGCGTTTTTCATTATTGGCGTCTTTATCTGGTACCTGCGCAGCCGCAATCCGAAACAGGTCGAGCAGCGCGACTTCGAGGAAGTCGATCGCGCCGCGCTGGAGCGCTCGTCGTGAGCGGCGTGTTCGATATCTTCCTGCGTGCGGTGCTGATCGAAAACCTGGCACTGGCGTTCTTTTTGGGCATGTGCACGTTTCTGGCCGTTTCCAAGCAGATCAAGACAACCATCGGCCTGGGCCTGGCGGTGATCGTGGTCGAGGCGATCAGCGTGCCGCTGAACAACCTGATCTATACCTGGCTGCTGCGTGACGGCGCGCTGGCCTGGGCCGGGCTTGGCCACCTGGACTTCAGCTTTCTCGGGCTCATCAGTTATATCGGCGTAATCGCCGCGATGGTGCAGATTCTGGAGATGTTCCTGCAGCGCTACGCGCCGGCGCTGTACAGCACGCTGGGTATCTTCCTGCCGCTGCTGACCGTGAACTGCGCAATCCTCGGCGCTGCGCTGTTCATGGTGCAGCGGAACTACACGTTTGTGGAAAGCGCCGCTTACGGCTTCGGGGTCGGGGTCGGCTGGGCGGCCGCGATCATTGCACTCGCCGGTCTGCGCGAGCGCATGCGCAACAGCGATATCCCGGACGGGCTGCGCGGACTCGGCATCACTTTCATCACCGCCGGCATCATGTCGCTGGCATTTCTCGGTATCTCCGGGATCGAGCTGTAGGCGGCGTCGCGATGCTGGAAATCGTTCTCGCAGTCGCACTGTTTACCGGCATCGTCGCGGTCTTGTCGCTATTGATCCTGCTGGCGCGTTCGCGGCTGGTACCGAGCGGTAACCTGACCATCAACGTCAACGACGAGCGAGACCTGGCGATGCCGGCCGGCGTCAAGCTGCTGAACGGGCTGGCCAGCCAGGAATTGTTCCTGCCGTCGGCCTGCGGCGGCGGCGGCACCTGCGGGCAATGCGTGGTTACGGTACTCGAAGGCGGCGGTGAACCGCTGCCGACCGAGGCGGCGCATATCAGCAAGCGCGACGCGGCCGCGGGGATGCGCCTGGCCTGCCAGCTCAACGTGATGCAGGACATGCGTATCCGGGTGCCGGAGGACGTATTCGGCGTCAACAAGTGGGAGTGCACGGTACGTTCCAACCGCAACGTCGCGACCTTTATCAAGGAGCTGATCGTGGCCCTGCCCGACGACGAGCGCATGAAATTCCGCGCCGGCGGCTATATCCAGATCGAGTGTCCGCCGCACCGTGTGAGCTACCGCGACTTCGACATAGACCAGCAGTATCGGGCCGACTGGGAGCGCTTTAAGCTGTTCGAACTCGAATCGGTGGTCGAAGCGCCGGTCACGCGCGCCTACTCGATGGCCAACTACCCCGAGGAAGACGACATCGTAATGCTCAATGTGCGCATCGCGACGCCGCCGCCGAATGCGCCGGATGCGCCGCCGGGCAAGATGTCGTCCTATATCTTCGGCCTGAAACCCGGCGACAATGTCACGGTCTCAGGGCCGTATGGCGAGTTCTTTGCCCGGGACACCGATGCCGAAATGGTCTTCGTCGGTGGCGGCGCCGGCATGGCGCCGATGCGCTCGCACATCCTCGATCAGCTGAAACGTATACGTACAAGTCGCAGCCTGACCTTCTGGTATGGCGCCCGCAGTCTGAGAGAAGCTTTCTATAGACAAGAGTTCGATGCGCTGGCTGCGCAACACGATAATTTCGAGTGGCATCTGGCCCTGTCCGAACCGCTGCCGGAGGATGACTGGACCGGCTACACTGGGTTTATTCATGAAGTCTTATATGAGAACTATTTGCGAGAACATCCGGCGCCGGAGGACTGTGAGTATTACCTTTGCGGGCCGCCCATGATGAACGCGGCGGTCATCACCATGCTCGATGCGCAGGGCATCGACAGCGAGAACATCCTGCTGGATGACTTCGGCGGCTGAACGACATATCCATGTTCGAGACACTGATCGTGAGTTTCCTGGTTATCGTCGCCGCCGGCGGGCTGCTCGGCCTGGGCCAGTGGTTCGGTCGCCCGCCGATCTCGGGAAAATGCGGTCCGGCCGACGCGGCCTGTTGTTTGCGCAGCGAATGTGCGACGACCTGTCCGCGACGCGGCCGGAAATGAAATGGAAACGAGGGTATACGTACGCGACTACATGTCGAAGCGGCTGGTGCTGCTGCGTCCCGACATGGAGATCGTGAACGCGATGCAGACGCTGCTCGCCAACAACCTGTCCGGCGCACCCGTCGTTGGCGAAAGCGGATCGCTCGTCGGTATGCTTACCGAACGGGACTGTATGAAGGTCGTGCTGAATGCCGTCTACTACAGCGAGTTCAGCGGCGTGGTAGCGGAATTCATGGCGACCGAAATCGAGGTCATGCAGGCGGGAGACAACCTGGTCGATGCCGCAAGGCGGTTTTTCGAGCAGCGCTACCTGCGCTATCCCGTCATGGATGAGGGCCGGCTGGTTGGTGTAATCAGCCGCAGCGACGTAATGCGCGCGGTCGGCGACTTCTGGGACTGGAAGTACGAAGAAGACTGACAGGGATGACGGGTATGGGAAAGACGATCGCGCGACTGATTGGCGGTCTGTCAATACTGGTTCTTGCTGCCTGCACCGGTGACACCGGCCCGGCCGGTCCGCCGGGGCCGGCCGGTCCGCCGGGGCCGCCGCCGAGTGTGGATGCCGGCGACGCGGCGGAGATCAACGCGGAAATTACCGGTGTGACGGTGTCCAGTCCGCCGGTCGTCGAGTTCGCCCTGGCCGACGGCAATGGCAACGCGATCACCGGGCTGAATCCCGGTGCGATCGGTTTCAGCATTGCCAAGCTGGTGCCCGGCACCGACGGCAACAACAGTTTCTGGCAGAGCTACGTCAACGAGATCGAACAGCCGGGCGTCGGCCCGGGAACCGAGCCGAAGCTGCAGGCCGTCACGGAGAACGGCAGCGCCGGGGAACTTATCGACAACAACGACGGCACGTACCGTTACACCTTCGCCACGGATATAACTAATGTCACCGAGCCGGTGCCGATCAGTTACCAGCCGACGCTGCGCCACCGGGTGACCTTCGAGGTGCGCGGCGTCGCCCCGGTGGTTAACCCTCACTACGATTTCCGCCCGTCCGATGGCGCGACGACCGGGCTGTTCAGTCGCGAGATCGCGAACATGGACCGCTGCAACAACTGCCACGAGGAGATCGCCTTTCACGGCGGCGCGCGCTTTACCATGCAGAACTGCGTGAATTGCCACAATCCGGGCTCGGCCGACGCGAACAGCGGCAATACCGTCGACATGACGGTGATGACACACAAGCTGCACCATGGCGAGAACCTGCCGAGCCTGATCAGCGGCGGTGAGTACTGCATCTACGGTTTCCGCGATATACAGCATTGCTACGACGACGTGGTCTACCCGCAGGACATCCGTAACTGCAGCAACTGCCACAACGAGAACGACGCGGAAACACCGGAGGCGGCCAACTGGTACACACAGCCGACCGCGGAGGCCTGTGGCTCCTGCCACGATGACGTGAATTTCGACACCGGTGATAACCACGGGCCGGGAATTCCATCTACCAACGTCGAATGCGCGACCTGTCACGCCGGCAACCCGAACTCGCCGCTGGAAGTTCGCCAGGCCCATCGCATGTTGCTGATGGAGCGGCGCGCGAATTACAGCTTCAACATCGACGCTATCGATTTCGCCGGCCCCGCGACTGCGCCGACGGTTACCTTCTCCGTGACCGATCCGGAAAACGGTGACGCGCCCTACGATCTGGCAAGCGATCCGGACCTGACGGCCAGCGCGCTGCGCTTCTACGTAGCCTGGAACACGATCGACTACACCAACTTCGGCAATGCGGCCAGCAACGGCCAGCCCGAACGGACCAACGTCTACGACGACGAAGGCATGCTGCTGGCCTCGCCCAACGGAGACGGCACCTACAACCTGGAGCTCACGCCGGTACCGGCCGGCGTCATGGGCAGCGGGGTGGTCACCTTCGAGGGTCGGGTAAACACAGCCGACGGGCGAGTGCCGGTCACCACGGCGCATCGCTACTTTGCGATCACCGACGATGCGGGCAGCCCGGTGCCGCGGCGGGCCAAGGTCGACATCGCGCGCTGTAACGATTGCCACGAGGTGACCAGCTTCCACGGCGACAACCGCAACGACAGCATCGAGTCCTGCCAGACCTGCCACAATGCCAACGCCGCGCGTTCCGGCGACCCGAGTCTCGGCCCGATGGACATGAAACACTTCCTGCACCGCCTGCACGCGGTCGACGACATCAAGTATCCGCAGCGCGCGGCGAACTGCCTTGCCTGCCATACCGAAGACGGCTTTTACCCGGTCGCGTCCGACAGCGGCGTGTTCCCGGGCAGCTTCGATCGCGGTGCCAACCCGGACGACCCGACCGACAACGCGCGCGTGTCGCCGAACAGCACGACCTGCAGCGTGTGCCACGACTCGGCCGATGCCCGCGCGCACATGATCGCCAATGGCGCGTCGTTCGATGCCTGCACCGAGACTGACGGCGTCACGCGTGAACGAGTCGACTTCTGCGGGCCCGGCGGGGACAAGAACGGCCGGCTGGTGCTGGAGAGCTGCAGCGTATGCCACGGGCCAGGTCGCACCTCGGACCTGGCGGTGGTGCACGGGCTCAAGTTCGAGTAACGGCATGCCGGGCCAGCCCCTCAACCGCATCCGCAGTGCAGCCGGGTTACTGGCAGTGGCGCCGTTGGTGATCACGGCGCTGGTGCTGTCGGCCGCTGCGCCGGCCCAGGACCGGCAGCGCAGTGTTCTGCCGGAGGCGCAGTTCACCGCCGGCGGTACCCAGGCCTGCCTGCGTTGTCACGCGGGAGACAGCATGCAGGTGATGGGCGAGACGCCGCACGGTAATGCGGAGAATCCGCATACGCCTTACGCGCAGCAGGGCTGCGAGTCCTGTCACGGGCCGGGCAGCCTGCACGTATCGCGCGCTCGCGGCGGCGCCGGCTTCCCGGCGCTGCTCGCCTTCGACCGGCAGAAGAACTCCAGCGAAGACATGGATGCGGCCTGCACCGGCTGCCACGAGAAAGATCTCGGCGAAACAGCGGCGATGGAGTGGACAGGCAGCCTGCACGCCGAGCGGGGCATCACCTGTGTCAGTTGCCATAGCGCGATGCACTCGCTGGATAACCCGCTGGCCGGACGTGACGGGCAGATCGAGAACTGTGCGCGCTGCCACGGCCCGGCGATAGAGTCACACCGGCGCTTCGAGACCAAGGGCATTGTGTTCGATCAGCTCAGCTGCACCGATTGCCACGACGTACACCAGCTGATCGGTGCCGAGTAGGCTGCGGTCGCGGCGGAAGATGACCGGCAGTCACCGTGTTCTGCTGCTGCTGGCCTGCCTGCTTTCCGGCATGGCCCATGTGCAGCCGGTTGCAGCCGCCGACGAAACTCAGCCCTATAGCGAAGCCGGTGCCGATACCTGCCTCGGCTGTCACAACAGCCCGGATATGGCGGTGATCTTCTCCACCGCGCACGGCCAGCAGGCCGATCCCGACTCGCCCATGGCGAACCTGCAGTGCGAAGCCTGCCACGGGCCGGCCGGGCTGCACTCCGGCCGCCGCCAGACGCGCGCCAATCATGCCCCGGTGGTGGCATTCGGGCCGGATGCGGACACCCTGCCGGAGGACCAGGTCGCTGCCTGCACCGGCTGCCACACACGCGACGTCGGCCTGGCCTGGTCCGGCAGCGTGCACGAACGCAACGAAACACTCTGCAGTGCCTGCCACCAGGTGCACGCGGCACGCGATCCGATGCTGACGCCGGCCACGCAGAACAACCTGTGCTTCGACTGCCACCGCGAACAGCGCGCCGCGAGCATGAAACCCTCCGCGCATCCGCTGCGCACCGAAGACCCCGTGCGTATTGCTGCGATGGCCTGCAGTGATTGCCACAATCCCCACGGTAGCGGCAGCTTCGCCGGGCTGGTACGCGATACGACCAACCAGGTCTGTTTCGAGTGCCACGCCGAGTTTCGCGGCCCGCTGCTGTTCGAGCACGCACCGGTGAGCGAGGACTGTTCGCTCTGCCACGACCCGCATGGTTCCATACACCCGCCGATGCTGAGCCAGCGGCCGCCATTGCTGTGCCAGTCCTGCCATTCGCAGTCGGGCCACCCCAGCGTGTCTTTTACCGACCAGAGTCTTGCCGGCGGCACGCCGTCATCGATGATCCTGCAGCGCAGCTGCCTGAACTGCCATACCCAGGTGCACGGGTCGAATCACCCGTCCGGCGCCGTGCTGATGCGCTGAGTAGTCGAGCATGGGGGCCCGGCAAATCACCGTGCGCATCGCCGCCCTGCTGGCTGCCGGCCTGGCCGTAACTTCCGCGCCGGCGGCCGAGATGCCCGACTGGCCATGCACGCGCTGCCCCGACACCTCAGGGCTGGAAATCGATTTCGACGCCGGACTGGCAGCGGTCACCGACGATGCATTTCGTTTCGGCAACATCACCGGGCTGGAAGACGACGGCCCGGCGCTGCTCGGCGATCTTTATGCGCGCTACCGGGACGACCGGGCGAATTACTTCCTGCTGGACGGCTACCTGCGTGGTGAAAACTCGCTCGGCCTGTTTGCCCGCGGCGGCCGCCAGGGCCTTTTCGAGCTGCGCGCCCGCTACCAGGAAATTCCGCGCCGACGCTTTGGCGAAACCGCAACACCGTATTTCGTCAGCGACGACCAGCGATTGCCTGCCGGCTGGGTTGCCGGACCGACCACCGGGCAAATGGCGACGCTCGGCGACAGTCTGCGCAGCGAACCGATCGCCAGCGACCTGGACGTCCTGGGTCTCGGCCTGAGCTTCGAACCGACCAGCGATTGGGATCTGCAGTT
>CBFCXA010000033.1:0-12538 GCA_965601985.1 uncultured Chromatiales bacterium
GTAATAATCGGCACCGACGAAGCTGGTGCGTTTGTCGCCGGCCGCGACGCGCTTGACCAGGTCGAGTCCCGGCAGATAGAGCCAGCGGTCGTCGTCCCGGTCCATGTGCTTCTTGACCAGGTACACGGTGCCGCGCACGTCGGACGGGCGGCTGAACACCACCAGGAACTCCTGGTCGCCGCCTTCCTCGACGTTCTTTCGCAGCACGGTGAACTGGCGGCGTTGCTCGCGCCCCTGCGCATCGCGGATGATCATGCGCGCCTCGGAGCGGCCGTCCGCGCCCGCGTAGTAGGAGGCGAGGTTGGCACGCTCGACGATGGCGTCGGCATCGGTCATTTCCTCGGCGCCGGCGGTGACGGCCAGCAGCAACAGGACAGGCAGTAATCGGATCATCGTCGATCTCCTCTAGTCGGCCGGCATCGCGGGCCGGAACAGGCTCATCACGGCCGGCAGCAGCAGCAGCGTGGCCAGGCCGGAAATCGCCATGATCGAGGCCATGAACGCGCCGACCGTGATGTAGGGCACCAGCGGCGCCAGGAACAGCGGCGTGAAGCCGAGTGCGATCACGATCGCGTTGCGCGAGATCGCGCGCCCCGGTTCCTCGAACAGTTGCCGGCCGGCTTCGGCGAAAGAGCCGGTCTGGTCGTACAGCGAGCGCATGCGCTCGATGAAGTGGATTGCGAAATCGACCGACAGGCCCAGCGTCAGCGATGAGAGCACCGCGATCGGCATGTCGTAGTCCTTGCCGATCCAGCCGATCAGGCCGTACACGCCCAGGATGGTAATGCTCAGCGGCAGCATCGCGATCAGCCCGAATTTCAGCGAGCGGAACAGGAAGCTCATCATCGCGAACACGACCACGAAGGCGCCGAGCAGGCTCTTGAGCATGCCCTGCACCATGGCCTGCTGCCAGACCACGTTGATATAGGTCTTGCCGGCCCAGCGCGCTTCGACGCCTGCCGGCGGCGGATTGGCGGCGATGTATGCGTCCATCGCGTCGATCACCGCAGACATGTGCTGATTGTCGCCGCTGGTCAGCTGCAGCCAGATCGCGGTCTTGCGCAGGTCGGGCGTGACCATGTGCCACAGGTCCTGCGGCCGATGGCTGGACTGATACTGCAGCAGCGTCTGCGCCACGCCCGCCGGGCTCTCGGGCAGCGTGTAGTTGTCTTCAGTACCGCCACGCAGTTCGCGGTTCACCACCTTGACCACGTCGGGCAGGGCATTGGTCTTGCCCACGCGCCCGGTGTCCAGCAGCGCCTGCTGCAGATCCGTGATGTAGTCCAGTGCTGCCGGGTCCTGGAAGTAGCGCGACGCGCTCTGTACCTGTTCGGCCTCGGCCAGCAGGGTCTCCAGCGGCTCGATCGCGGCGTCCGGGGCCTCGAACAGCGCGTCGTCGGTCGCCGAGATCAGCCTGTCCAGTGCGGCGCCCGGCGCGGCCGCGGCCAGCAGTTCATTCAGGTCGGCAACCTCGGCGCCGGCGGCCGCCGCTTCGTTCAGCAGCGTTTCCGCGCCACTGCGAAACGCCGACAGACCGGAGTCGCCGGTGTAGCTCAGTACCAGGAACGCATCGTAGGTGCCGGCAAAGTGCTCGTTCAGCACCGCGTCGGCCACGCGAATCCGGTGGTCGGCCTTGAACCAGCGCACCGGGTTGTCGTTGATCTCGATGCGCATCACGCCGAGCGCGCTGATCACCGCGACCACGAAGGCGACGACCGCAATCAGTCCGCTGCGGGAGAACGCGAAGCGGCCGAGATGCCTGAGACCACGCGCCAGCGGCGTGTCGGCGTCTTTGTCGCCACCGCCGCGCTGTGCGAGCACCGCGAGGCTTTCCGGTTTCATGCGTACGACGTAGGCCGGTATGAACACGATGGTCACTGCGAAGGCCAGCAGGATGCCGAATGCCACGAAGGCGCCGAAGATCTGCACCGGAGGTATCGGTGTCAGCATCAGCGACAAGAAGCCCACGCTGGAAGTCAGCGAGGTGAACAGCATCGGCCGGAACAGGTGTCCGACCACATCGCGAATCACCGCCTCGGCGCCGCGCTCCTCGCTGTAGGTGTCGGCGAACTCGGACATGATGTGCACCGAGTCGACCACCGCGATCGGCATCAGGAAGATCGGGATCATCGAGCTCATGATGTGCACGGTGAAACCGAGCCCGATCAGCAGGCCCATGGTCACGATCACCGTGACCATGGCGACGATCATCGGCGCGATGATCAGCCGCCAGCTGCGGAAGAAGTACCACATCAACAGGAAAATCATTACGCCGGCCAGCGGCGCCGAGATACCCATCTGCACGAACATCTCCACGCCGAAGGTATCTTCAGCTACCGGCAGGCCAGTGATGTGCACGTCATTTGGGCCGCCGATCTCGTCGGCCAGCGCCTGGATCTGCTGCGAAATCGGGTAGCTCAGGTCCTTGCTCTCGATCGGCACGTAGACCGCCGCGGCCTTGCCGTCGCCGGCGACCAGCGTGTTTTCCAGTAGCGGCAGGCGCTGCACCTTGTCGCGAATGGCCAGCGCCTGGGCATCGGTCGCGGGCGCATCCTTCATCATCCACTCGAAGCGAATCGCGCCGGCGTCGCCCTGCGAGATGTTGTCGGCTTCGGCCAGCGACATCAGGTCGGGCCTGACCACCCCGTCGATGTCCAGGATCGCGTTACTCAGCTGGTGCAGCGCGTCCAGCGACTCGGCCGTATAGATGCCGTTCGGGTCCCGGTCGTTGACCAGCCCGACCACGATCGCGTCGTGCAGCGTGAACATCTCTTCAACCTGGTTGTGGAACACGCGATCGGCCTGGTCGATCGGCAGCATGTTCTCCGGGTCGGTATCGATATTGATGCGCACCATCTGCGCGCCGATCAGCAGCGTCAGCAGGCCAGTGAGCCAGAACACCACGGCCGGCCGGCCGGTGGTGAAGTTGAGCATGCCCTGCTGCATCAGGCTTCGGCCTTCAGCTTGTTAACGCCCATGAGCTTGAGTACCAGCTTCTCGTAGGCCGGCTCGGTCTGGCCGTTACGCACCTTGCGCAGGAAGTATTTCTCGAAGCCGATCTTGGCCACGTGTACCCACTTGCCGCGTGCGGCCCAGTTGGTGTTGCGCGGCGGGATCTGCGGCAGCGCGACGAAGGCCACGCCGCTGTCGCCGAAGTCCGCCAGGCACAGCGCATTCCAGGTCGCGCGCTCGTCGGGTTCCCGGCCCTGCATCGCGGCCAGGATGTTCCCGGTCACGGCCGTGACCATCGACTCGATCATGTAGCCGGTCTTGGGAGTGCCTACGGGCAGGGGTGTGGGCGCAACGGGGGGAATTGCGACGCACACCCCCACCGCGTAGACGTTGGGGAAAGCGGGGTTACGTTGAAACTCGTCGACGTTGATGAAACCTCGCGGGTTGACCAGGCCTTCGATGCCCAGTACCGCGTCGACACCCTTGAAAGCCGGCAGGATCATCGCGTGCTTGAACTCGAGCTCGTGCTGCTTCTTGTCGGCGCCGTCTTCGTTGACCTCGGTGATCTGCATCCGGCCTTTGGTGATCTCGTCGATCTTGGCATTGGTGATCCAGCTGATGTGGCGCTGGCGGAGTTCCGATTCCATCAGGCCCTTGGTGTCGCCGACGCCGTCGAGGCCGAGATGCCCGATATAGGGCTCGGGCGTGACGTAGACCATCTTCACCTGGTCGCGGATCTTGCGCTTGCGCAGTTCGGTATCCACGATGAACGCGTACTCGTAGGCCGGCCCGTAGCAGGACGCGCCCTGGGCCGCGCCGATCACCACCGGCCCGGGATTCTTTGCCAGCTCCTCGAAGTTCAGGCTGGCGGTTTCCGCGTGGCCGGTCTTGCAGATGGATATCGTGTGCCCGTCCGGCCCGAGGCCGGGTATCTCGTCGAAGGCCAGTTGCGGGCCGGTGGCGATGACCAGGTAGTCGTAATCCAGCTTGTCGCCGTCGATCAGCTCGACCTGGTTGCTCTCCGGGTGGACCCGCGCGGCGGCGCGCGGAATGAACTCGACACCGTGCTTGTCGAGCACCGGCGGCAGATCGATGGTGATCTGCTTCGCGCTGCGCCAGCCGACCGCGACCCAGGGATTGGACGGGGTGAATTCGAAACGGGACGAGTCGCTGACCAGTGTGACCTGGTGCTCCTTGCCCAATGCTTCACGCAGTTCATAGGCTTGCGACAGGCCACCGATGCCGCCGCCGATAATGATGATTCTTGCCATGTCGGTCTCCTCCAGCCCCGGGGATCTCCTGCCCGACTATTATATTAACTACTTCTGAATTAGCAAGAACTAGTTTAGTATTGTTTGTATTAGAGGAAATGTATATACTTTCGTCAGTTCAATGAGATGTGCGTATGTCAGAGAAGCTGCTGAACCTAGACACCCCGCTGGAAGCGATGCGCGAGCACGCGAGCGACGCGGCGCAGCTCTTGAAGGCGCTGGCCAACGAGAATCGCCTGATGATTCTGTGCACGCTGAGCGAGGGCGAGATGTCGGTGGGTCAGTTGAACGGGCGCGTGGATCTCAGCCAGTCTGCGCTGTCACAGCACCTGGCGGTGCTGCGTAGGGATGGGCTGGTCTCGACCCGTCGCGAGGCGCAGACCATCTACTATTCGCTGGCTACCGGCCCGGCCGGGCGCATTATCGAAACCTTGCACGGGATTTATTGCGGGTCGTAGTCAAGTCGCTGTCGGCTAAAAAACTTACAGGCAAAGAAAAACCCGGCACATGGCCGGGTTTTTCGTTTTGCCTGTAGTGCGAGAGCTCAGGCAGCTTTACGGCGGACCCAGCCCAGCAGACCAAGCGCGGAAGCGAACAGCCAGGCAGCTGCAGGCACCGGAATGATCGTGAAGGTGTACTGGTAGCCAATCGGGGTGTTATCAACCACGCCGGCAAATTCCGACTGCTCGGTGATGATCAGGCTGACACCCTCATTCTCGACCACCGAGACCTGGTTGCAAAGGCCGCCCGAAGGTCCTGGTGTGATGCCGACCGGCGGGCAGAAGCTGGTGTCAGGCACGGCACTGTTCGTGTTCTGCGAATCGAACATCGCGCTCAGCCCGTTGACGGTGCCCAGACCGAAGTCGGGGTTCGAGCAGGTGGAGCCGCCGATATCCGTGCACATGCCGAAGTTGGCAATCGCGTTGCCGCCAACCGTGGTCAGCCACATACCGTCCGTGTAGGTGTAGATCTGGCCGCGGGCGTTGCCCGAGAACTGCAGACCGGTAATCACCACGTTCCCGTCTTCGTCGACCACGGCCTCGCCGCCATACGGTACGGAGCCGAGAGTGATCTCTGACGGTGCGAAGCCAGTAAACTGGTTGTAGGTCGCCACCTCCGTCAAAACGTAAACGCCGGCGGCGTTCGCGCTGAAAGCACAGAGGCTGAGCGCAGAGGCAAAGAATAGTTTCCGCATCGGAATCCCCTTTTTTTTGTTGTCAGTCGCCTTGGAACAGCAGGCCGTGTACCTGGATGCTCGTTGACCACTTTTTCTAACGCTATTTTTTTCTCCGGCCACTTTTGGCGGCGTCGCCCTCCGTGGCTGCAGTCAAGCTACGTCAAAGCTTTTGGCGGAGTCCAACAAATTTCGCGTCGTTGATGAAGGCACCGTGAAAGCGGCATGAGGTGTGGGTTTCTCACATAATTCACAACGACAATATGACAATCGTTTCGCATTATGTTTGATGCCCTTGCGCAGCGTCCGCGTCATCGCGGTCGCTCAGCGCAATATCGATTGGTGTATTAGCTCGAGGATGAAAGCAGTGCGGTTCGAATGAATTGCGCGGTGCTGCTGCAGTCTCAGCCGCGCGGCGCGATTCGCACGCCGTCGACTACCCGATCGCTCGGATGCAGGATGACCTGTTCACCTGCATTCAGGCCGGCGACGATCTCGGCAGCAATGCCATTGCGCTGGCCGAGCTCGACGTGCCGCAGCTCGGCATTGCCATCCGCGGCGACGAACACGGCCCATTGCTCGCCGTCGCGGAACAGCGAGGTCAGCGGCACACTGACCACGTCGTCGCCTGCCCACAACACTACGCGCACCTCGACCTGGTAACCGTGGCCGAGACGCGCCCAGGCATCGGGCGCGCTGGTGATATCGATAATCACGTTTACCCGCTGTTCCTCGATGCCCAGTGCGGACACCTTGGTAAAGCCGAAGGGCTCGACCCGGCGCACGATGCCCTCCAGCGGCTGCGGGCCGCCCCAATCCTCGATCAGCACGCGCTGACCGGGCGCTGCGCGCACCGCATCGGTGGACAGCAGGTCGGCGACGATTTCGAGATCCTGCGGATCGCCGATTTCCAGCAGGGGCTCGGCCGCGGCGACCACGCCGGCGCTCTTGCGCAACACGCGCAGCACCTGGCCGGTCACCGGCGCGACCAGTTCCAGGCATTCGCAGTCGTCGTTCTGCTCGCGCGCCGTTGGCGAGACAAGCTGTGCGCGGGCGCGCTCGAGTTCGAAACGGCGAACCTGTAACGTCGCGTTCGCCGCGGCGAAGGCCGCGCGTGCCGCCTTGTTCGCCCGCTCTGCCGCGTCGAGGTCGCGCGCGGACACGGTGCCGTCTGCGAACAGGTCACGCATGCGCACCACTTCTGCTGCGGCAAACTCCAGCTCCGCTTCCGCTTCTTCTACCTGCGCCTCGGCGGCCTGCTCGGCAGATTCCGATGCGCGCACCGCGGCGCGTGCCTGCTGTTCGCTGCGCGGGTCCAGGAAACTGGAGTCGGCGGGCTCGATGCCGGCGACCATGGTCTCGCCGGCCGTGACCGCGTCGCCCGCATCGAGCTCGATGCGCCGCAGCTGGCCTGCAACCGGGGCCGAGAGCACGAACACGTCGCGCACCCGCGTCTCGCCCTCGTCGCCGAGCGTCACCATCAGTGGCCCGGCGCCCACCTCCATCAGGTCGACCGGCACCGAGGCCGGGCGGAACGAGAAAAACAGCCCCGAGACAACCAGCAACCCGAGGACACTCCACAGGACAAGACGTTTTTGAGATGGATTCATGGCCCTATTCCCTGGTCTTCAGTACGCCGATCAGGTCGAGGTTGTTGACCTGGTGGCGCACCAGCCCGGCTGACACCGCGGCGGAGGCGAGCACCGAGACCATTGCAATGCCGTAGGTAGTGCTCTCCAGCACCAGCGGAATGCGGAACAGCTCGGTTTCGAAAATGCTGGTCATCAGCCATGCGAGCAGCTGACCGGCTATACAGCCCAGCGGCAGCGCGACGAAGATCAACAGTCCGACTTCGCCGAGCAGGATGTAGGCGATTTCCTGCCGTGTGAAGCCGAGAACACGCAGGGTCGCCAGGTCACGGCCGCGTTCCGACAAAGCGATGCGCGCGCTGTTGTATACGACGCCGAAACCCAGCGCCACCGCGAACGCGGCGAAGAAACTCACGAACACCATAAGGCTCTCGGCCATCGTCTCATAGAAGGTATCGACCGCGGCCTTGCGCGACATCACTGCCGCGACACGCGGCGTTTCCTTCAGCACCCGGAACAGTTCTTCTTCGCGGTTCTCGTCGACGACCAGTTGCGCGTATTCCATGCTCGGTCGTTCGCGCATCAGTCGGTCCAGAGTATTGAGATTCATATACGCGGGGACACCGATATAGGTTTCCACCAGGCTGACGACCGGCAGCGTGGCGATTGGGCGTCGGCCGTCGAGTATCTCCACGCGCAGCTCGTCACCGACTTCGATAGCTAGCTTCTCGGCCAGCTTGGTACCCAGCACCAGTCCGCTCTCCGGCGGCTCGATCACGCGCCCGGACGCGTCGTAAATCGGCTGCAGCTCGGCACCGGGAGGTACGCCCTGCACGCTGCCGCGATGGTGGTGCAGGCCGTGGTACAGGTCCGCAGGCACAATGCGCGCCGGTTCGACCGCCAGCACGCCGGGCAGTTGCGCGAAGTCGAAGCGTGCGCGGCGCGCCTGTGCCTCGACCAGGCCGATCATGAAGTCCTGGCGCTGTGCGTCGTAAAAATGCGTGCGTGCCAGGTGGTCGATCGAGTCCATCCACTGCATTGCCATGATCAGCACGCCGACCGACAGGCCGACCCCGACGCTGGTGGCTGCCGAGCGCAGCGGCCAGCGGCTGATCTGCCGGAACAGTATGCGCGTTGGCTGATCGAACCAGCGGCCGACGCGGCCGTCGAGAATGGCATTGCGGCGGTAGGCCGGCGGTTCAGGCGGACGCATGGCCTCCGCCGGCGGCAGCTTTGCGGCCTCGCGTACCGCGCCCAGCGTACCGGCCAGCGCCACGCCGATGCTGACCATTGCGCCGATCGCAAAGACCGACAGGCCCGGTCGATAAATCAGCAGCGGAAACCGATAGAGATCGGCGTACAGCTCGGTGGTGATCCGGCCCAGCCAGGCGCCGACGCCCCAGCCCATGACGATACCGGCCAGCGACATCATGATGACCAGCTTGACGAAGTGCCAGCCGATCTCGAAATCGTTGTAGCCGAAAGCCTTGAGCAGACCGATCTCGCTGCGCTGAGTAGCGATCAACCGGCTCAGCACCATCTGTGTGAGAAACGCGGCGACTGCAAGAAATATTGCCGGCAGGATTCGCGCCAGCAACTGGATCTGCTGAATTTCATTGGACAGGAACCAGTTGGACAACTGGTCCTTGCGCGCAATTGCACCGATGCCGCCATAGCGCTCGAGAATCTGGTCCAGCGCTTCGATTACGCCTACCGGGTCGGTGCCGCGCAGCAGGCCCAGGCTCACGTCATTGAACGCGCCGTCGAGGTCGAAGGCAGCCGACAGTGCTTTCTCGCCCATCCACAGGATGCCGAAGCGCTCGTCGTCCGGCATCAGCGCGCCCGGGCCGATCGCGTACACGAACTCCGGCGACAGGCCGATGCCGACGATTCGCAGGCGCCGCTTGTTGCCGTTGATGACCGCGTCGAATTCGTCGCCCAGTTCCAGGCCATGTGCTTCGACAAACGGCTCGTTGGCGATCACTTCGTCCGGGTTGTCGCGGCGCACCGAGCGGCCCTGCAGGATGGCCACTTTGTTGAGCAGCGGCTCGCCGTCTTCGGGTACCGAGACCAGCTGGCCGATCACCGGCTCGGCAAACCCCGGCATGTCCAGCGTCGCGAGCTTGCTGATCCGCGGCTGCACCGTCTGCACACCGGGGATGTCGGCAATGCGCCCGGCGACCCAGTTCGGCACGCGCGTGGCGCCGGCGAACACGTCGGCAAAGCGATAGCGTTCGTAGTAGGCCTCGGAGGTTTCCTCCAGGGCCTGGTGCACCGACAGCGCCATGACCAGCACGCCGACACCCGATGCGATGACCATGCCGACGGCCAGCACCTGGCCGCGCATCGCTTTCAGGTCCCGCAGCAGTTTCCTATTCAGCGCCAGCATCAAATCACCAGCTCAGCTCAGAGGGTTTGAGTCGCTCCGTATTGGTCTGCATATCGGCGATCTCGCCGTCGGCCATGCGAATGACCCGATCGGCCATATCCGCAATCACCTGGTTGTGCGTGATCACCGCGGTGGTGGTGCCGAGCTCTCGGTTCACGGCCTCGATCGCCTCGAGCACGACGATGCCGGTCTGGCTGTCCAGCGCGCCGGTCGGTTCGTCGCAGAGCAGGACCTCCGGCTGCTTGGCAATGGCGCGCGCAATCGCGACCCGCTGCTGCTCACCGCCGGACAGCTGTGCCGGAAAGTGATCCATCCGTTCGCCGAGGTCGACCAGTTTCAGTGCGTCGGCCGGATCCATCGGTGCGCGCGCAATCTCGGTGACCAGTGCGACATTTTCGCGGGCGGTCAGGCTGGGCACCAGGTTGTAGAACTGGAATACGAAGCCGACATGATCTCGCCGGTAGCGGGTGCGCTCGGATTCGCTGGCTGACGAGATTTCCTGATTGCGGAAGAACAACTCGCCGGCCGAGGGCACGTCCAGTCCGCCGAGAATGTTCAGCAGCGTGGACTTGCCGCTGCCCGACGGGCCCAGCAGCACGATGAGTTCGCCGGGCGCAAAGTCCAGCGTGGCGCCGCGCAGCGCGTGCACCTCGACCTCGCCCGTGTGATAGACCTTGGTCAGGCCGCGCGCGCTGATCGTCGGCAGATCGCTTATCTCTAGTCCAGGTTCAGCCACTCCGGCAGCTCCAGTCCCTTACCGGCAAGGAATTCCCGGTTGAACAATCTTGCCCGATAACGCATCGCGCCATCGCAAAGAATTGTCACGATGGTATGACCGGGGCCGAGTTCGCGCGCCAGGCGCACCGCGCCGGCCACGTTCACGCCGCTGGACCCGCCCAGGGACAGCCCTTCGCGGCGGATCATGTCGTACACCAGCGGGATCGACTCGCTGTCCGGGATCTGGAACGGCGCGTCGATCGGCGTGCCTTCCAGGTTGTCGGTGATTCGACTGTTGCCGATGCCCTCGGAAATCGAGCCACCCTCGGCCTTCAGCTCACCATGCTTGTAGTAGTTATAGAGAGCCGAGCCGGTCGGGTCGGCCAGGCCGATGGCAATATCCGGGTTGGTTGCTTTCAGCGCCCGCGCAATGCCGGCCAGCGTACCGCCGGTGCCGACCGAGCAGATAAATCCGTCGACGTCGCCGCCGGTCTGCGTCCAGACTTCCGGGCCGGTGGTCTGCTCGTGGAAGTCGCGGTTCGCGGTGTTGTTGAACTGGTTGGCCCAGATCGCGCTGCCCGGGTCGGCCTCGTTCAGCTCCGCCGCGATGCGTTCGGAAACCTTGGTGAAATGGTTCGGATCCTTCAGCGGCACGGCCGGGACCAGGCGAACTTCCGGGCCATAGGACTTCAGCGTGTCGATCTTGTCCTGGCTCTGGTTGTCCGGCATCACGATGACGGTGCGGTAGCCCAGGCAGTTGCCGACTACCGCCAGCCCGATGCCGGTGTTGCCGGCCGTGCCCTCGACGATGGTGCCGCCGGGGCGCAATTCGCCGTGCGCCTCGGCGTCGCGCACGATGCCCAGCGCCGCGCGGTCCTTGACTGAGCCGCCGGGGTTCATGAATTCGGCCTTGCCGAGGATTTCGCAGCCGGTCTCATCAGAGACATGCTTGAGCCGGATCAGCGGCGTATTGCCGATGTTGCCGATGGTGTCGGTATACGCTGTGTTCATAGCGCGCCTGCCTGTTGTTCTATTTCTGCCAGTTCCGCTGCCTGGTGTTCGCTGATCAGCGGCTCGATCACCGGGTCGAGGTTGCCTTCGAGAATCTCGTCGAGCTTGTACAGGGTCAGATTGATGCGGTGATCCGTGACCCGGCCCTGCGGAAAATTGTAGGTGCGGATACGCTCGCTGCGGTCGCCGGAGCCGACCAGGCTCTTGCGCTCGGCGGCCTGCGCCTGTTGCTGTTTCTGCTGTTCGGCATCGAGCAGGCGTGCCTTGAGCAGCGACATCGCGCGCGCGCGGTTTTTGTGCTGCGAGCGCTCGTCCTGGCACTCGACCACGATACCGGTCGGCAGATGCGTCAGCCGTACGGCCGAGTCGGTCTTGTTAACGTGCTGCCCGCCGGCCCCGGAGGCGCGATAGGTGTCCACGCGCAGCTCGGCCGGATTGATTTCAATCGCCTCGACGTCGTCGGCTTCAGGCAGCACCGCGACGGTGCAGGCAGACGTGTGGATGCGACCCTGGGCTTCGGTGGCCGGCACCCGTTGCACGCGATGAGCGCCGGATTCGAACTTCAGGCGCGAGTAGGCGGCCCGGCCGATGATCCGGCTGATGATTTCCTTGTAACCGCCGTGCTCGCCTTCGCTGGCGTTGAGAATCTCTACCTGCCAGCCCTGGCGTTCGGCGAACTTCAGGTACATGCGAAACAGGTCACCGGCAAACAGCGCCGCCTCGTCGCCGCCGGTGCCGGCGCGGATCTCGAGGTAAATGTTCGCGTCGTCGCGTGGATCGCGGGGCACCAGGAACCGCTGCAGTTCGGCTTCGACCTGTTCCAGGCGCTGGTCGAGGCTCGCGAGTTCCTCTTCGCCCATCGCACGGATTTCAGAGTCGCTGTCGCGACTCATTTCTTCAGCCGCCTGCCGGTCCGCCCGGGCCGCTTCGTAGTCGCGCAGCAGCGCGACCACCGGTCCCAGCTGCGCATACTCCATCGACAGCTCCCGGAACCTGTCCTGCGTGGCGATCACCTCAGGATCGGAGAGTAGCTGGCCGATCTCCTCCGACCGGTCGACCAGCCGCTGCAATTTGTCCACGATGCCCTGGTTCACAACGGCTATTATCCCAGTCTATGCGGGCGCTGAATAAGCGAAGTCTGGCCGGCCTGGTTTGCTGCCTGGCGGTCGCCCTGGCGGGTTGCGCCCGGACAGTGCGCGAGGAGCCGGCAGGAGTCAATTACGTGCCCGATGCCGGCTATCACTTGCTGATGGCCGAGATTGCGCTGCAGCGGGGCGCCTACGTCGTTGCCGCGCAGGAGTACCTGACCGCGGCCGAGCGCAGCCGCGATTCCACCACGGCGAGGCGCGCCACCGAGTACAGCTTCGACTACGGTTTCGACAATTACGCGCTGCGCGCCGCCCAGCGCTGGCTGGACCTCGAATCCGACAGCAGC